>PMMB01000265.1 GCA_003165495.1 Gammaproteobacteria bacterium
GCCGACGCAACGTCGGCGTGGGAGATGGCACAGTCCGCATTCAAATCGGGCAATGCCCCGGATGCTGTGACCGCGGGTAAAGATGCAAAGAGTAAGCTTGAGTCGGCTGCGGCGGCACTGAAACTGAATTTGCCTCAAACTGGCCCGTAACGACCAGAAAGCCCGGTTTACGCTTGGCTAAGCGTGTGACACGCTTAAGGTATTGATGTCGCGGAGCATTTAGTGGCCTCGACGGCCTACACCGTTCGGGGTTATCGAGCGCCCCACGTTACAGCTGGCTACATCGTCTGGTTTGATCACGCGTAATACGCAGTCAACAATCTGCCCCGTGTTCTTGCAGCGTCCGAAAGTAGAAGGGGCCCGTGAGCATGTCTAGGAGCAGTTCCACATCCAAGTCATTCAGCGCCTCGCCCCGCACGCACGCGCGCGCGTTCGATCAATCCGCGCGTCCCGCGGCCGGCCGATGACCGAGTCGGTCACTGTCTCGCTGAAGGGTGCATTTGACATCGCGAATGGCACACTCCAGCGGATTGATTCGGAACGCGCCAATCCGAAACCGCAAACGATGCAATTCAGCGAAGGTAAATCAACCTTTGATGTGGAGTTGCCCCCGCAATCGGTTGCGACCATTGAGTTCGCCTGCTAGGCCGCCAATGGCGGGGTTGACGACGTTATCCGATGACGCGTTGCTCGATCGCCTGCAACGCGGCGCTTTCGCTTACTTTGAAGACTATACCAGCGCCGACAATGGCCTCGTTGCCGATACATCGCGTCCTGGATCGCCCTGCAGTATCGCTGTCGTCGGGTTTGCGCTGTCTTGCTATCCTGTTGCCGTGCACCGCGGCTGGCTATCACGAGATGTCGCCGCGGCGCGAACTCTCAAGGCGCTGCGATTCTTTTCGGACAGCGAGCAAACCGAGGAAGCCGATGCGACCGGATTTAAGGGCTTTTACTACCATTTTCTGGACATGCATACTGGGCGACGCGTCTGGCAATGCGAACTCTCGCTGATCGATACGGCGTTACTGGTAGCAGGAATCGTTACCGCCGGCTGTTATTTTGACGGCGACGGAATTGAACCGCACATTCGCGCACTGTCCGAGTCGCTATACAGGCGCATCGATTGGTCATGGGCGCTGAACGGAGGAAAGACGCTTGCCCAAGGGTGGAAGCCCGGGTGCGGCTTCCTGCATTATGGCTGGGAAGGATATAATGAAGCGACGATCCTCTATATATTAGGCGTGGCCTCGCCTACCTTTCCTCTCCCGTCCGAAAGTTTCGCGGGATGGACCTTTACCTATCAGTGGGAAAATCTACTCGGACAAAACCTGCTGTATTCCGGTCCGCTATTTACTCACTTGTTCTCGCATGCGTGGATTGATTTTCGCAGCATTCGCGATCAATTCATGCGTGAGAAAAATGCGGACTACTTTGAAAACACCAAAAAAGCAGTCGCTGTCCAACGGGATTATTGCGCGCGGAATCCTCATCGCTTCGAAGCATACGACAGGAATTTGTGGGGCATTACTGCTGGAGACGGTCCTAACAACCAGGACATGCGCAAAAAATCTAGAGACCGACGATGTTACGGTTACATGTCGCGCGGCGTGCCCTACGGTCCCGACGACGGGACGATTGCGCCGTGGGCCATGCTTGCCAGCCTTCCGTTCAACCCCGACGCGGCGCTCCAGGGAATCCGCTGCCTTCTCGAGCAATATCCGCAAGTTTGCAGCAACGATCGATTGTCGAGTGGCTTCAATCCCTCGCTGGTAGAGGACGGAAGGGCTTGGCTGTCGACAGGGTGGTACGGGCTGGACCAGGGATTGCTAGTCATGATGATCGAAAATCACCGCACCGGCTTTCTCTGGGACATCACTCGCGGTAGTGACATTTTTCGCACCGGCTTACGGCGCGCAGGCTTTGAAGGTGGGTGGCTATGACAACGCCTGGCGAAACCGACGACCTCGAACAGCGGGAATTCTTGCGTCGCGTTCGCCCACCCAACTGGACCAATCCGACACCCAAGCGCCTTTATGACTTGGTCGTGCTGGGGGGCGGCCCGGCAGGCTTGGCAGCGGCCGAGGCGGCGGCACGCACGGGACTTCAAGTGGCTCTCATCGAGCGCAATCTCCTAGGTGGGAATTCACTCAATGTCGGTTCAGTGCCATCCAAGGCAATTATCCGAAGCGGCCGCGTCATCGAGGTCGTGCGGCGGGATAGCGAAAAATTCGGAGCGCGCACGGAGGTCGGCAGTACGGCAGATATGTCTCGAGTGATGACGCGAATGCGGCGTATCCGCGCTCGAATTGGCGAATTTCACTCTATCGACCGTTTAGTAGCCCAAGGCATCGACATTTTTTTCTGCACTGCCCGCTTTGTCGGACGTCAAGCCATTCTTGCCGGCGACGCACGATTGTCTTTCGATAAGGCCATTGTGGCAACGGGCGCCCGGCCGAAAACCTGCGATATTCCGGGACTCGACCAAGTCGGCTTCCTCACCAGTTCGACTATTTTCGACATCGTAGGCATGCCAACCCGGCTGGCGATTATTGGGGGCGGCCCACTGGGGTGCGAATTGGCGCAAGCCTTCTGCCGTCTTGGATCGCAAGTAACGATTCTACAAAACGACCCCAAATTTCTTCCCCACGAAGAAAGAGACGCGGCTGAACTTCTTTCGTTATCATTATCGCGCGACGGCGTGGAAACGCGGCTCAATACAACGGTTGTCGGGGCGCGGACGGAGAATGGAGAAAAAATAGTCGACACCGTTAATAACGGCGTCAAATGCTCGTTTGCCGCTGACGAGATCATGCTCAGCGTCGGGCGTGTGCCGAATGTCGCGGAGTTGAATCTGTCGGCCGCGGAAATTGAATTCGATCCAGACCGAGGGGTTCTTGTCGATGATTTTCTTCGAACGACCAACACCCTCGTGTACGCTGCTGGCGACGTGTGCATGGCTCATAAGTTCACGAACGTCGCGGAAGCTACGGGACGAATGGCGGCACTCAACGCATTCGGCGCGCGAAGAAGACGGCAATCTCATCTTTTGATTCCTCGGTGCACCTATTGCGATCCGGAAATCGCTCATATCGGCATGCATGTGTGGGAAGCCAGAGAACGATCGATTCCCGTGAAAAGTTTCACGATTATGATGCAGGATGTTGATCGCGCGATAACCGATGGACAAGACGACGGCTTCGTTAAAATTCATATCAGAGATGGTACTGACGAAATTCTCGGCGCCACCATCGTTGCAGCTCGAGCAAGCGAAATGATCAACGAAATGTCCGTGCTCATGAGCGCCGGCATTGGTATGCGCAAACTGGCATCTATCCTCCATACCTACCCTGCCCAATCGGACGCTATCCGATTAGCTGCGGCGGCGTACATGCGTGACCAGGGAGCCTCGACGTGGTAATGATCCACCGTCACGATTGCGGCAACATCCCTATGAGCGATCAAGAAAGGCACTGATGATCGGGTTCAGCCATTCCGACCGGCCCGAAAACGTGGCGTGGTCCGTCCCCGGCAGCACGCACAGCTCCGCCTCGGGAAGCGCATGAAATATCTTCAACGTGTGCTCAAGCGTGATCGCATCGCGATCTCCAGAGATAACCAGCACCGGCTGAGTGATCTTTGCCAGCAGCGCCAGGCTTAGCTCCGTTTCGGTGGGCGACGTCAGCCAAAGGTGCGCGAGTTTTTCATCGATCGTCTTCGGCTTAGGAATTTGTGAGGCCCGCAGCTCGTCCAGGTCCTCCGAGTTCAAGCCTTCGGGAGCAATATTCACGCCGCTGATGACGAGCCGCCGCACCAGCTCAGGATGCCTGACAGCGAGCATCAGCGCCAAGATACCGCCGTCGCTGAATCCCACGACATCGACCTGTTTGAGATTGAGCATCGTCAGCAGCGCCGCGGTGTCTTCCATCATCGCGGTGTAGCTCAATGGCCCTGGCACGTCGGGCGTGCGCCCCTGCCCCACTTGATCCGGCGCCACAATATGATGACGTTCCGAAAATACGTCGAGTTGGCGCACGAATGAGTGCTCGCCGGAATCGCCTCCGCCGTGCAATAGGACCAGCGTCGGGCCGTTGCCGCGCACGGCGTAAAAGATCCTGTGGCCGTGAATCGCGGCCCAATGCCAATCGGTGGGTTGGATCGCAGCGTGGGCCATGTCAACCAACATACATGCCAACCACAGCACCAGCACGGAAATTGCTGCGCCACGCGTCCGGGAACTCACTCTAGTTTTCATCAGAATGATGGCGCTGACTTGAGCATCATGTTCGCCATAGACTGGAGGCGCTAACTCAAGCGTCGAATTGTCAGATCGAGGCCGTCAGTAGAACTCACGACGATCCTATCGATCACTAGCGACGTAGGGCTTGACCATTTTGGCCGGATCGACAATGCGCACGAACTCCGCCTCCGTCACGAAACCGAGTTGCAGTGCCGCAGCCTTGAGCGTGAGGTCGTGATCCATCGCATAGTGAGCGATCTTCGATGCCTTGTCGTAACCGATCACCGGCGCGAGTGCGGTGACCAGCATTAGCGAACGGTCAAGGTATTCCTGGATCTTCCTCAGGTTCGGCTTCGTGCCTTCGATCAGAAATTTGCGGAAATTCGTGCAGCTATCAGTCATGATCGTGATCGAATGCGTGAGATTGAAGATCATCAATGGCTTGTAGACATTCATCTCCAGATAGCCACCGGCGCCGCCCAATCCGACGGCAACATCGTTCGCCATCACCTGCACGGCGATCATCGTCAATGCTTCGGCTTGCGTCGGATTGACCTTGCCGGGCATGATCGATGAGCCCGGTTCGTTCTCCGGGATCATCAGTTCGGCGAAGCCCGCTCGAGGGCCGCAGGACATCAATCGTATGTCGTTGGCAATCTTGTACAGCGATACGGCCAGCGTGCGGAACGTACCGGAGAGCTGGACCAGGGCGTCGTGCGCTCCCTGCACGGTGAACTTGTTCGGTGCACTGACGAAGGGCAGCCCAGAAAGCCTCGCGATCTCAGCCGCCGCCGCTTCAGCGAAGCCGGGCGCGGCATTGATTCCGGTACCGACTGCCGTCCCTCCCAGCGCCAGACGATAAACACCCTGTAGAGCAGCGTCGATGCGCTCGAGGTTATCCGACAGCATGCCGGCGTATCCCGACCATTCCTGCCCGAGCGTAATCGGCGTCGCATCCTGCATATGGGTTCGGCCGATCTTGATGACATCGTCCCAGTCGGCTGCCTTCGCGGCGATCGCACCATGCAGCGCCTTCACAGCCGGAATGAGTCGGTGCACGACATTCACCGCCGCGGCGATGTACATCGCCGATGGAAACGTATCGTTCGACGACTGCGACATATTGACGTGGTCGTTCGGATGAACCGGCGTCTTACTGCCGAGCGCCGTGTCGGCGAGCTGGCAACAGCGATTGGAAATTACCTCATTCACGTTCATGTTGAACTGAGTACCGCTGCCCGTCATCCAGACATGCAGCGGGAACATGTCGTGATGCTGGCCAGCGAGAATCTCATCACAAACTTTGACGATCAGCCCGTGGATCCGATCATCGAGCCGCTTGCCCGCGTGGTTCGCATTGGCCGCCCCTTTCTTCAGGATTGCATACGCGGCGATCATCTCCCGCGGTATTAGGTCGGTGCCGATGCTGAAATGTTCGAGTGAGCGCTGGGTCTGCGCTCCCCAAAGTTTGTCGGCCGGCACGCCGACCTCGCCAAGACTGTCGGTTTCTGTGCGTAAGTTTCTCAATCGACTTCTCCCAAAGTGTTGGGACCATGAGATCGGCCGCGCGCTACCGGATAAGAGTCGCGGCAGCCGTTATCCAGCAGCTTCTACCAGGCAGAGCGGCTTGGGGGCTGCCCTCTTAGTACCCGTCGGCCGCATTCCTCAGTTCTGCATTCTGAATCTCCTCGGATTTTGGCACAATCGACAATGGATTTCCGCGCGGACCTCTCGTAGAGCGTTCCGTTAGAAAATCCCAGAGCTCGGGGTTCTCGACGCACGATGATGGGATAACCGACGATTCGCCAATGATCACCTTGTGCTACGAAGGCCTAGTAGAGGTGGGGAAGATCGAGCGTTTTCACTCGAACTCCGGCTACCTGGTTCGTAGCTAGGTGCTCGACTGGCGTGCGATTTGCCGCGGCGCCGAGTTGTCGATTGAGCAGACGATCAGGCACCCACCGCGCGATGCCTGATCGTCGCGCGCTCGATGCTGCTATCACTGCACGTGGAATTCAGTCCGTGGCTTCCGTGGTCATTTATTTTGAGCGCAACGCGGAGAGCATATTTCGTGTGACCTATACCGGAGAATAGAACGACGGAATTCTAAATCTAGGGATATTTTCGATTTGGATCTACTCAGTTCAGTCTAGTGTTAGGGCGAGCGTCGAAGCAGCCGTCATGCACTCTATGGTCGCCTCTGCGATTGGATTGGGGCCATCGATCGTGCCGGAAATGTGCGTCGCACGGGAAATCATTACCTCGCGGCGCGGTTGCTCGACGGCGAACGGGCCGCACCGTGACTGTTTACGCCGTTATGGTGCGGTGCCGAACAGACGACGGTCGTTAAGTAAGCGTATTCCAATGGTGGAAAGCTTAAGGCAGCACGCGTCCATGAATCGCATCTAGCAGCCTGTTTTGGCTGAGCGAGCGTGGAAGTCTGATAGTGGCGCCGGCTGCCGATAAACATCGCCCGAAGGCCCGTGTTCTCCAATCCCCAAATTCCTGCGTTGCCGACTCTTTATAAGTTCCTATCCGCAGGGAAGCGGGGAACAGTGAAAATTCGGCTGCAGATTGGGATCGCGCTCATGAGCGTGCTGAGCCCATTCGCTGCAACCACGGGCGCGGCGAATTCGGGCTCCGGCGCCCGGCCATGGTCGCTCGATGGCCAGATGGCATTCGTGCGCATGGCCTCGCTCGAGACGTCGGCGGTCACGGCGATCGCTCAGGACACGCAGGGTTTTCTCTGGTTTGGTACCCAGTCGGACCTGCTGCGCTGGGACGGATACCGGCTACGCACGTATGCCAGGAATCCGGATGCGGCAGGCTCCCTGCCGGACAACTTCATCCGCAGCCTGCTCGTCGATGATCGCGGTCGGCTTTGGGTGGGCACCAATTCGGGCGGACTAAGCCGATACGACCCGCAGACCGACGGATTTGTCAGTTTTCCGGTCGGTACCAACGGTACCAGCGACGGCACTATATCGGTGCTCATCTCCGATCACCGGGGTGGTCTGTGGATTGGTACCGGGCACGGCATCGACCACCTGGATGGCGCCACGGGGCGCATCGATCCAACGGATGCCAATCTGCCCCGAGACACGATCACGGCCATGCTGCTCGATCACGCGGGCACACTGTGGGCCGGAACACGCAAGGGGTTGCTTCGCCGCGCGCGCGGTGACAGCCACTTCCTGCCATACCCCCTGTCTGCGCCCGAAGGCCCTGCGCCTGTCATCAGGGCCTTGCACGAGGACAAGGCCGGACGCATTTGGATGGGCATCGATTTGAATGGTGCGTTCATCCTCGAGCCCGGCACCGACACGCCGCGCCGCCTGCTCGAGGCACCGGGATCCGGCAGGCCACTGATCGACAACATCTCGGCAATCTGTGAGGTTGACAAATCAGAGGTCTGGCTCGGGACAGCCGAAAGCGGGATCGTGCGCGTCGACACGACGAGCTGGAAGGTAGTGCGGGAACAGCGTGACCTAACGCGTTCCAGGAGTCTGCCGAGCAACCAGATCGATTCGCTGTTTCTCGACCGTGGCGGCATGATGTGGGTGGGCACTCGTTCAGCGCTGAGCAATGTCAATCCGCGCCAGCACTTGATCCAGAACTTCTACGGGGGCAGCGCTCCGGGCTTACTCATCCGGGCTGACGCTGTCAGCTCAATGCTGGCCCTGCCGGATGGCCGGGTCTGGCTGGCGCTGGTTGGCGGGGGCGTCGAAATCGTAGATCCGGTCGCCGGCCCTGTCGGGATGATCCGCTCCGCGACGGATCATCCCGACAGGACCCTTCCCAATGCCCAGGTGATTGCCATGGCGCGCTGGGAGGACGGGACCATCTTCCTGGGCACGGCCGCTGGCCTGTACCGCGCCGGCCCTGACGGACACTCACTCGAGCGCCTGCAGCTGCCCACGCAGAGCAAGACCCTCGATGTGCGTGCATTGCTGGTGGCCGACGGACACCTATGGCTCGGCGGCCTCGATGGCCTCTCCGAGATCGACGTCCTGCCCGGGGGTGCCCTCGGCTTGCAGCGCCGATGGGACAAGGAACTCGGGGATCCGCGAGTGCGCACCATGGTCAAGGGCCCGGATGCAGGCATCTGGATAGGGACGACGAGCGGCGTTGCGCATGTGGAGCCCGCAACCGGCAAGGTGACGCACCTTACGAACGATCCCAGGAATCCAGGCCTGCTGCCTGGGGGATACGTAAGCTCAATGCTGATCGACCGCAAGGGCCGGCTCTGGGTGGCGACGTTCGGTCGTGGCATCCAGGTCGAGCA
>PMMB01000162.1 GCA_003165495.1 Gammaproteobacteria bacterium
CGGCTCGCAGCCACTTATCAGCAGGTGACCGGGCGAGTGCCGCCGAGGCCGGCGTCGGTCAGCGCCGAGCCGTACGCCGATGCAGAGAGCTTGCGCGCAGACTTGAAGGTACTCGAGCAGTCCTTAAAATCCGCGAGCAAAGTGGGGCAGAACACCGGCGGCGCCCTGGCTCGATTGTCGCGGGCCGTGGAGACCTTCGGCTTCCATCTGGCGACTCTGGACTTACGGCAAAACGCCGATGTACACGCGCGCGTCGTTGCGGAACTGCTCAAGGTCGCGGGGGCCTCGCCGGATTATCAAGCGTTGGATGAACCGGAGCGAGTTCTGTTATTGCGGCAAGAACTCTCCAGCGAGCGGCTGTTGGCAAGTCCGTACGCGAGTTACTCGCAGGAAACCCTATCGGAGTTGGACATTGTTCACGCCGCCGCCGAAGCGCAGCGGCGTTATGGCTGCGCCTGCATTACCACTTACGTCGTCTCCAAATGCGAGAGCGTGTCGGATCTGCTGGAGGTAAATATCCTGCTCAAGGAGGCGGGACTGTATCGCGGGCACGGAAATCCGCGCGCCGAGATCATGGCAGTGCCGCTTTTCGAAACCATCGGCGATTTGGCAAGGTCCTCCGACGTGATGACGGCATGGTTCGAGTTACCGGAAGTGGCGGCCATCACGTCGGCTCATGGCTTTCAAGAGGTGATGGTCGGATATTCGGATTCGAACAAGGATGGCGGTTATCTGACCTCCGTATGGAGCCTGCACGAAGCGACCCGTTCGCTCGCCGCGGTATTCGAGAAATTTGGCACGAACATGCAGATTTTTCACGGCCGCGGCGGGGCCGTGGGCCGCGGAGGGGGCTCATCGTTCGCGGCGATCCGCGCCCAGCCGTACGGTACGGTTCGGGGCCGCATCCGAATTACCGAGCAGGGAGAAATCATCGCCGCCAAGTACGGCACCCGTGAAAGCGCGGCCGCGAATCTTGAATCCATCACCGCAGCGACAGTGTTGGCGTCGCTCGAGAACCCCTCGTTGTCGAGCGAGAGCCGTTTACGATTCGCTGCCGCCATGGACGGCCTCTCCACGCAAGCGTTCGGTGCTTATCGTTCCTTGGTGTACGAGACCGACGGATTTTCGACCTTCTTTCGGCAGATGACACCGCTGGTGGAAATCTCCGATCTCAAGATAGGGTCGCGGCCGGCATCGCGTTCGAATTCACAGCGCATCGAAGATCTGCGTGCAATCCCGTGGGTGTTCAGTTGGGCTCAAGCGCGGGTCATGCTGCCCGGTTGGTATGGAGTAGGGCAGGCGCTGCGCTCGGCTGACACGGTGTTGCTGCGCGAGATGCTCGAGGCATGGCCATTTTTCCGCTCCACCGTCGATAATCTGGAGATGGTGCTGTCAAAATCCGATATGGGCATCGCCGCCCGCTACGCTTCGCTGGTCGAGGATCGCGCGCTCGCCGATGCCTTATTCGGCCGCATTCGGGATACATGGCTGGCGACCCAGGACAGTCTGCTCGCCATCACCGGGCAAACGCGTTTGCTCGAAAAGCATCCGGCCTTGGAGGCCTCCATCCGGCTGCGGCTACCCTATATCGAACCGTTGAATCTGCTGCAAGTGGAATTGCTCAAGCGTCACCGAGCCGGCGAAAATGATCCGCGGGTCCGGGAAGGCATTCAGTTGTCGATCAATGCCATCGCCACGGCGTTGCGTAACAGCGGCTAGTCACCATGTCGATCGAGACCGAACTCGCTGTCGAGGAGGCGTACTCCCGCCTCGCGGCCTGCACCGACCATGCCGACCGCATTGGCACGACGGCTCGACTGATACTGACTGTCTACGAGGATTTCTACAGCCAGCTGTGCGAGTACCCGCACCGCGCGCAGCACGCCTTCGAAATCATGGATCCGCACGCGTCGATCCGCATCAGCCGGGAGCGTCTGGGGCTGTACAGCCGGTACATCGCGGAACACGGACCGAGAATACTCGCGGCATTCCCGGCGCTTGCCGACGACCCCAGCGTCTGGGATCCGTTGGATCGCTTGTTCATGGCGATGATCGTGGATCGTTACGACGCCGACATCGCCTTCAGCTTTGCGCATTCGATACGGCGCAACGTCGGCCGCGGGCTGTGGAGGCCGGTCGCCTACTCGTTCCCGCCTCCCAGCAAGCTGCGCGCGTACTCGATGGCATCGGTGCACCGCCGGCTGCGGGTGCATGATCGCATCGATACCGAGCTGTTGTGCACCGCCTTGCGGGTACCCAATTTCTCGGTTCCTTTCAGAGACCTGCAAGGCGACGCGCAAAAAATTCTGGAGAGAGTCGAGCACTTGCTGCACAGCGTCCCCAACGCGGCCCCCGCGCTGGCCCTTGACGTCATAGACGCCGGTTTTTTCCGCGATCGGAGCGCATTTCTCGTCGGCCGTTGGGTACTGGCCGACGACGGAATCGTGCCGTTCGTCGTCGCGCTGCTGAATAGCCCGGAAGGCATCTACGCCGATGCCGTTCTGCACCGCGTGTCGGATATCCACGATCTGTTCAGTTCAGCGCTCGCGAATTTTCATGTGACTACCCGGCTTTACTACCAAACGTGCATGTTCCTCTTCAGTCTGATGCCGCGCCGTCCGTTCGGACATCAGTACTCGACCATCGGATTCAATCACGTCGGCAAGGTCGCCATATTGAACGAGATCAACGAGCAGGTTCGCTGCGGACACAGATTCCAACGCTCCCCCGGTGTTCCCGGCACCGTCGCGCTCGGGTTCACCTTTGACGCATGCGCGTATCACCTGAAAGTCATTCGCGATAAGCCGACCAATTCTTATAAGTGGGGCGCCTATCCGGGAGTGGCCGCAGTTTCCGACAAGTATCGCGTGGTGCACGAGATCAATCGGGCCGGCAGCATGCTGGACAATGTCATGTACTTCAACCTTCGGCTGGATCGCGACATGTTCGACCCCGCGCTGTTGGATGAAATCTGCCGGCAGGCCGCCGGCAGCGTGCAGGTGGATCAGGACGGCGTTTATCTGCATGTGTTGATCGTGCAGATGAAAATCGTGCCGTTGCCGGTTTTTTTGGAAACCGCCGACGAAAACGCAACCCGCGCCGTGATGGTCAGCCTCGGGCACTGCATTCGCAACAATGCCGCCACCAATATATTCAACAAAGACTTGGATTCCAGAAATTACGGAGTCGGAAGGTATGGGCGGGTGTTCCTGTTCGATTACGACGCGGTCGAGAAGCTAACCGACGTGAAGATCCGCACCAATACCGATCGTGAGCCCGGCGAGGAAGCGGTGCCGGATTGGTTTTTCGAAGATGGAGTGATTTTTTTGCCCGAAGAGCTCGAGCACGGCATGCAGCTCAAGAACTCTTTTGCGCGCCGCTGTTTCCGCGAGGAAAATGTCGATCTGTTGAGCGTCGAGTATTGGCGAGACGTGCAGCAGAAACTGCAGCGTGGCGAGGTCCCGGAGCTGCGAATGTATCCGGACAGCACGAAACTTTAGGCGGATGCCGAGAGTTAGAGGATTAACTGCGCACGTACGCCGCGAGCTTACTGTGGGTACGGATGGCATCTTCCTCGGTCAGCACATCGCTCGAATGCGACTCGCGGATAAGACGTTCGAAGTCCGCCGCGGGCAACGGGCGGCTGAAATGAAAGCCCTGATATTCATCGCAGCCGGCCGCTTTCAAAAAGTCGAGCTGCGCGGACGTTTCCACCCCTTCGGCGACGACTTTGAGGCGCAGGCTGTGCGCGAGCGAGACGATGGCGCGGACGATCGATGCATCCTCCGGGCGGCTCACGATTTCGTCGATGAAAACGCGATCGATTTTTAGTTTGTCGATCGGGAAGCGGCGCAAATAACTCATACTCGAATAGCCGGTACCGAAGTCGTCCACCGACACGAGCACTCCCATGGCGCTTAGGTGCTCGAGGATGGCGATCGATTTCTCGGGATCGCTCATGACGGCGCTTTCGGTGAGTTCCACCTCGAGATAGCGAGCCTCAAGGTCGGCGTCATCGAGCGCACGACGAATGCTGTCGACCAGCCCGCTGTCGCGGAACTGCGATGCCGACAGATTCACCGACACTCGGAGCGCCGGGACGCCGTCGATCTGCCAAGCTCGCGTTTGCCGGCACGCTTCCCGGATCACCCATCCGCCGATGGCGCCGATTAGACCGCATTCTTCCGCCAGAGGGATGAAATCCTCAGGTGAGACGATGCCGCGCGTGGGGTGCACCCAACGGATCAACGCCTCCGCGCTGCGTACCTCGCCCGTTCGTGTATCCACCTTGGGTTGATAGTACAGCTCGAACTGGTTCAGCGTCACCGCGGCGTGCAGGTCGCTTTCGAGCTGAACTCGATCTTCAGTTCCGGCATCCATCCCCGGCGCATAGCGCCGAAAGTTGCCGCGACCGTTCTGTTTGGCCGAATACATGGCGGCGTCCGCGTGCGCGAGCAGGGCCTGCATGGATGCGCCGTCATCCGGATACATGGCGATGCCAATGCTGGGTGAGGTATGAATATCGATGGCGGCGATTCGCACCGGGGCCTGCAGGACGTCCATGACGCGGCCCGCGAGGACGGCGGCATCCTCGGCGTCGCCAATGGAGGTGCCGATGAGAACGAACTCATCGCCACCGAACCGAGCCACCGTGTCGGCAGGGCGTACCACGGTCATGAGCCGGCGCGCGACCTCTTGAAGTAGTTCATCGCCCGCGCGGTGCCCCAAGGAATCGTTGATGAGCTTGAAGCGGTCGAGATCGCATACCAGCAGTGCGAAAGACCGCATGTCACGGTCGGCATGCGCGATGGCTTGCTGCAATCGATCGTCCAGCAAGACGCGATTCGGCAGACCCGTCAATGCATCGTGGGTGGCCAAATGCCGCAGCTGCTTATTCGCGGCTTCCAATCCTCGCGTGCGCGTCGTGATCACTTCTTCGAGGCGCAACACATGTTCTCTGACCAGCTTATCGTTTTCCCATTTACGGCTCAGCGCCGTGGCGCACTGCAGGACCTCGATCGGTTCGGCGGGTTTGCGCAGCACCAGCAACTTGTCGGAGTGGCCGAGTCTCTTCACGACCTCCGTCCAATCGTAGTCGGTGTGGGCCGAACAAATGACGACTTGCACGTCGGGATCCGTCGCCCACAGGCGCTCGATGGTTTTAAGGCCGTCCCAGCCCGGGGGCATGCGCATGTCGACGAAGGCCATCGCGTACGGCCGCCGTTCGACGAGGGCTTGGTGCGCCATCGCCACACCTTCTTGCCCTTGATGCGCCGAGTCGATCTCGAAGTTCGGGCGCGCCGCGGCGGCGACGGCTTCGCCGAAGAGATTCGCTTCCAACACATCGAGTTCGGCTTGCGCGGAGTGCTCGGACTGGGCGCCCAAGACCTTGCGAAAATCCAGATGAATGGCCGCGTTGTCATCGATGATCAGAATGCGCCGATTGGCGAGCGGAGTGGAATTAGCCATGGGCAGCCTCCGAAGGGCTGCACGGCAGCTCGAGAATGAATGTTGCACCACAGCCCGGGCCGTCGCTCATCACGAGTAACGAGCCGCCGAGTTCCTGCGCCGCGAGCGCGCCGCTGTGCAAGCCGAAGCCGTGGCCGTCCACGCGAGTCGTGAAGCCGTGAGTGAAAAGGCGGGACATATTTTCCGCGGGGATGCCCACACCATTGTCAATGACGCAAATGCGCACACCGGCGGCCGCGCTTTCGATGCGCAGGGTGAGAAGCTTGTCGGACCTGCCTGATTCATCGCATGCGTACTTGGCGTTGCGCACGAGATTCACCAGAATCTGCAATACCTTGTGTTTATCGACGGTGATCGGCGGCACTTCGCTGAATTCGCGGCGCAGCGTCACTCCGTGACGCACAAAGGCGCCGGCATTCAAGCGCAGGCTGTCCTCCACCAGATCGATCACCGCGACGGTTTCGGTGACGCCGCACAGCTTCGCGTAGCTCTGCTGCATCGCCACGGTGTCTTTGATGTGCTCCAGGTTGTCGCGCAGCGATGCGAGCTCTTCAAGCGCCATTTTCTGATCGCTAATGAGCTGCTCGCCGAGCGAGGTCAGGTATTCCGGTATGCGCTTGCCACGCTCGTCATGGGCGAGGAATTCCCCTGCTGCCGCGCCTTTTTCCTGCAGCAGCGCGGCGAGTCGGGACACGCCGGGGCCTTTGGACTGTTTGACGCGTTCGATCACCAGACTTGCTGAAAT
>PMMB01000132.1:0-494 GCA_003165495.1 Gammaproteobacteria bacterium
CCGCGCCGATACATCATGAACACGAGACCCCATATCAGAGCGACGCCGGCCACATCCAATACAAGCGAGAACACCAGGTAGAACCGGCCGTGCCAGAAACGGATTCCAAACAGCGGTTCGAGAATGTCGTATTCCAGCGTGATCGTCGCGGTGCCGGCGAACAGCAGCATGAATCCGTAAAAAATCAGGCGATGCGCGTTTCCCGCTCCCCGGTCGCGGCGGGAGACGGTGCGGCCATCAAGCACCGAACCCAACATAGCGCCGAACCTTGCCCACAGCCCCCCTTCAAGCTGCAGCGCCGCGCCACGGCGATACTTGCGGATCTGCACATAGACGCCGTAGCCAAATATTGCGATCGCGGCGTAGCCCAGCACGTAGAAGAGCCGCACCTCGGCTGCTGAGAACGCCTCGAAAAGGATCCGAGTGACAGCGTCAGCGCGGCTCACGATCTAGATCTTGTACTCGAGCTCGAACTTTCCGCCGGGCATGTGCGC
>PMMB01000132.1:500-3496 GCA_003165495.1 Gammaproteobacteria bacterium
CCGGAGAAAGTGGCGTCGGCCATCAGGCGCGGTGCCTCGGCATTTCCGATCAAGTACACGTCCTTGACGCCGTTCTTCTGCCATTCACCGTGGCGAGCTTTGAGTTCGGTATGCAGGCTGTTGTTGGAATGGCGGCCGGTGACCAACACCAGCGAGTCGAAATCCACCCAGCGCTGGCTCTTGTTCGCCTCGCGCGGCGACTGACCGCGCCCGCGATAGGTGCGCTTGGAGCCGTCGCCGAAAATATCATAGACCTCTAGACGCCCCTTTTCTATCGCTAAGCTGAAGGCGTCGTGAATTATCTTGACGTGCAGCTCGTGCAAGCGCCGCATCATGTTCGGATACTCGAGCGTGAAGTGCATGTAGTTGGCCAGATGCACGCCGGTAACGATGGTGACCTCATGACCTGCCACGGCGAGCTTTTCAGCCAGGCTCGGCGCCATGTAATAAGTGTCCGCGTTCAGAATCACCACCCGCTTGCCGATGGATTTCTTGCCCCCGAGCACCTGTTCCGGCGTGAGCTGGTCGGCTTTGGAGGCGTCCGCCCCCGGAATCGGGTCATGGCTCAGGCAATTGGTGCCATCCGTATTCCAAGAAGAACCCGTGGCGATGACGATTTTTTCGGCGCCGTAGGTGAGGGCCGTCTCGGCCGTCATCGGCTTTTGGCCGAGCGCCACTTGGGCTTGTTTGTTCTTTTTCAGGAGCTTGTTGATCTGCAGCTCGCGATAGTCGCGGTGGTAACCCCATTCGCCCAGCCCCGGCAGCGTCGCGACTGTGTTCAAATTGCCGCCAATCTTTGCCGCGGTGTCGTACAGATGCACGGTATAGCCTCGCTCCAGCAGTACACGGGCGCACTCGGAGCCGGAGGGCCCGGCGCCGACCACCAATATGGAGTCATCTGAGCCGCGTTTCGCAAACTTCTCCGGATGCCAGCCGCGCCGATATTCCTCGCCCGCGGTGGCGTTCTGCGTGCAGATCATCGGCGGCCCGCCGATTTCCCAGCGCGAAATACACACATTGCAGCCGATGCAGACGCGGATGTCGTCGTAGCGGCCTTCTTCGATCTTCTTCGGCAGCCAAGGATCGGAGATGGACGGCCGCGCGGCGCCGATGATATCGGCGATGCCCTTGGTCACGATCTCGGTCATCTTTTCCGGGTCGGTGAAGCGGCCCACGCCGAGGACCGGCTTCTTGGCGATTTGCTTGACGAAGCGTGTCCACGGCACCTGGTGGCCCTGTTGGTAGAACCTGGATGGGCCCGCGTCCTCGCCCCATTCGGCGATGTCGCCCACATCCACGTCCCACAAATCGACCAGGGGGTCGGCCATGGCGATGAATTTCATGCCGTCATTTTCGACTTCGATTCCCGATTCACCGTACAGGGTATCGACGGCGAAGCGGGTCGCGATCGCGCAGTCGTGGCCGACGGCGCGCCGGACTTGTTCCAAAGTTTCAAGCCAGAACCGCGCGCGATTTTCCAGCGAGCCGCCGTATTTGTCTTTGCGCTTGTTGTAGTAGGGCGAGAGAAACTGCAGCGGCAGGTAGGAGTGCGCGCCGTAAACATAGACGATATCGAAGCCGGCCTCACGCGCGCGCAACGCCGCATCGACGTAGTATTGCTGCACGGTGGCGATGTCGTCCAAGTCCATTTCTTTGCAGTAGGTGAGCGTTTCGAATTCCGAGGCGTATTGACTCGGGCCCCGCGGCGTCGCGCGTGATTCCATGCACGGCGCATGGGACGCACCGTACCAAAGCTCAACCCCCGCAAGGGAGCCGAAATGATGGATGTGATCGGTCATGGCGCGCAGGTTGCGCACGTCGCCCGCATCCCAAATTCGCGCCGACAAGCGATGCGTGTCGTCCGATTCAGGGTGGATCGAACAATACTCGGTATTGATTCCCGCCCAGCCGCCTTCGGCCTTCAATGAACGATGCGCAGCCTGGAAGCCCGGCTTGTCGGAACCCGCTCCGATGCAATGCGGCACCTGATAGAACCGGTTGCGCAGCGTCTTGGGGCCGATTTTGATCGGCTGAAACAGAATGTCGTGTTTTGGGTCGCGCGCCATACTCTTATCCTCTGGCTTTGTAGTGGTTTTATTTGGGAAGGACTCGCCCCGCAAGGCGAGGGACTCGTATCATATTCGCGGCGAGGGGAGGGGAGTGCGCGAGCATTCGGAAATAAATAGCATGTCAGTTACTGTAGTGCAAATTTATTGCGTGCAGTGTAAATTGACTTGTGCGTGACCCTTCGGATTCAAAGAGGACTCGCGTGGCGCGATTACCCAAAAACCCGAGATCGGGCGCGGTATTGACAGTCGCTTCGGGTAACGTCGGCCGGCAATTGGGCGCCGTCGCGCGGCGCGTGCGCGAGAGCCAGGATTTGACGTTGACCGATGTTGCGACCTGCGCCGGGATCAGCGCCGGGATGCTCAGCCGATTGGAAACGGGGCACGTTACCCCCAGTCTCGAAACCTTGGTCGCGCTGGCGGGCGCGCTCGGCGTGCGACCGGCGTTGCTGCTGCAGCAACTGGGTGGGGACGAGGAGGGGGCCCAGCGGGTGCCCGCAGGCCAAGGACTCGAGGTGGTTCGGCGCGGTACTCGCCGCGGCCATACCTATCATTTGTTGGCTGCTCAGCGCGGGCCGCGAAAATCATTCGAGCCCTTTCTCGTGACGCTAACCGACAAGAGCGAAGTGTTTCCGGGCTTTCAACACCCGGGCACCGAATTCATTTACATCCTCGCTGGTTCGCTGACCTATCGGCACGGCAGCCACAGCTATCCGCTCGGGGCGGGCGATTCATTGAGTTTCCGCGGCGACGTACCGCACGGTCCCGAGACATTGGATAAGGTGCCGATTCGGATGTTGTCGATCATCGTTTACGACGAGGAGAATTGAGCCGCTTCTAATTCTAAGGTTGGCGGGCGTTCATGGAGGCTAACCGTTCCTCCATCGCTTTGCCGAAGTAGGCCTGCGGGTTTGACGGGGTGACGTGTTC
>PMMB01000087.1 GCA_003165495.1 Gammaproteobacteria bacterium
GGGCCGCTTTCCTTCCCATGCGAAAACACCACCGTGCCGAAGGATCTGGTCATAACGCCGGCCCTTTAGGGTAGGGCCGAATTAGCCGGAAAGACTCCGGGCGAGGTTCTCGACCCATTCGAGTTCCGCCGGGCTGTAGTGCGCGGCATTCAATCGATTCAGACTGACGGGAACTGTCTTGCTGCCCGACGCCGAATGCTCGATGCGATAGCTGTGAAACCCAGGCTGGGTTTTGGCGGCGAAGCCGATCACGAGTTGAAATTCGCTGCGCTGGTCGCAAACGACGAAAAAGGCGTCTTGCATTCGCCGCGTGCCGAAAGCTTGGTGCTCGTAGAGCGCCTCGAAGAATGCACGCACCTGGAATGCCGCCGTCTCGGCGACTTCGATTTGCGGCTGCGCCATCGCCACCCAGCGGGTACCGCGCTCGATACTGTTGACGATGAACAGAGCGAGGCGTCGCGGCGCTAAATACTGCCAATCGGCGCTTGCGGCCGTGCCCCCGGCCAGGGTACGTGCGGTGACACCGATTCGCGCGGCGGACCTCACGGCCTGTATCGTGTTGACGCCCAAGGTTGCGAGCCGCATGCGGCGGTCCTCGGTCACGAGGCAGGTCGGCCGGCATCCGGGACGCAGGATGGCCTCGTCATTTTTGGCGGGAACCCATACCGGAGACGCCTCGTCGCAACGCGCCAACATACCGGCAACGGCGCCGCACGGCGCGAACGACTCGAAATGGCCTCGCAGCTTGTCGTGCGCCAGCACTCGCGGAAAGTACATCAACGCATTTTCGCTGCAGAAATTCCAATCCCGCATGCCCCGCAGGGCATCGTCCGCCGTATGCCAACTCGACGGCGGATCGACGATCAAGAGCGCGCGACGCTCCTTGCAATAACGGGTAGCCACCAATAGTGCACTCGGCCCCACGTCCTGATCGCGGGACAAGGGGGGAATGCACAGGAAATTGAAATAATCCGCACGACCCAGCGCGAACAGACCGGTGCTGTCGGTTTCCCTGCCGATCAGGTCATAGTCGGTGAGCGGCGCACCGTCATCGCCGTCGCAATTCGAATTGACGTAGCCGCTCGCCAATCCGCTGGCCGCATCCAAAGTTTGATCAGGCCGCTGCGCCGGAATCTCGCCGGCCAGTTGAATCAGCTCCGAATCGAATATCGCCCGCGGCAAGTAGCCTGCGGCCGTCGGCAGCAGCGACAGCTTGTGGAATATCTCCTGATCTTCCACTTGGGCGGTGCCCTGGACGCGCACGCGCTGCACCGTCAAATTGAAATCCGAGCTGTCTTGCGCCGCGATATTGTCGTAGTCGACGCTGGCGCGGAGAAACTCCCGGGTACCGGGCCGCACCGCTCGCAAGCGAAGTGCCGAAGCACCCGCGTTCAAGGTCAGCGTCGCAGAGCGCGCGCCGTTGACCACGCGCACGATGAGGGCCTCGCGGCCGCCATGATCGAAAAATTGTTCGACGGCATACCCCAAGGGACTCGGCTGCCAGAGACCGCCGAACGTGTGCTGGAATTCCGTGAAGCTCGTGATGGATATCGGACGACTAACCGGTCCGCGCAGCGTCCGGCCGACGAACGCGGTGCGCGCCGTGCCGAGGCGCGCGATGGTGTGATCAGGGCCGCGTTCTTCCTCGACCTCGAGGCCTAAGTTACTCGGAGTCACCAATTTTTTTCTCGCGGGCGCACATGTCAGACTTTATCACAACCCACGCATTTCGCGCGGCGTTCAAGGCGCGAACAGCGCGACGTCAGGACCGGCGTCAGCACACGGATGGGATATGGTGAATCGGGATTGGACAAGGCCTGGGCAAACATCGCCGCGATGCCGCTTAAGCTATCCCCGTAAATCCACAGGAATATCCAGCGAGCGCCGCCATCATCCTCGCGCACGATCAGTGCCGGATCGCGGCGCCGCGATCGACTCTTCGTGGCGTCGTTGCTCCTCGGCGCGAGCTTGCTCCTCGGCGCGAGCTTGCTCTGCCTGCGCCTTCTTGCGTGAGATTTCCTCGAGCATCACTTTCATCCACTCGCTGATCATTCCGATTCTTCCGCGGCGGCGGGACTGACGATCGCGTCGATCGCCGTCACGGTATCTAAGCTGTAGCCGGGACGCGCCTTGGTATACACGCGCTTGGCAAATTCGCTGCCGGACGGCGTTTTCATCAGTTCGACATACAGGGGCGCGATCAGCTTGCGGCGGCCTATGGTCTTCAAGTATTCCTCGAGACGCGCATAGCTCGCTTGATAATTATTGCGGACCGCGAGTTCAAGCCAACTGCGTTCGATTTCGGCATTCTGACTGCGCGTCAAACCGTAAGCTTGGTCCAGACCCTCGAGCTGTTTGGCGCTCAAAGCGGCGGGCATGTTATCCAGGAAATACAGCCACTGTTGGGCGGCCCAATCGAGGCCGAACTTCTTGGGCTGGAGCTTGCCGGCGAGCCACGCCGTCCTGGCGTCATCCACCTGCAACAAGGCGCTCGAGACCGGCAACACGGCATCGGCCGGAATGCCTGGAGCATTCTCCCAGGCGAGGACTTGTTCGTGGGTGACTATGCCTGGAAAGCGATCGAGCAGATTCTCCGTAAGGTACTGGTTGAACTGCTCGGTGGTGATGCTCTTGAACGCGAAATGATCGAAATAGCCGCGTAAAAAGGCGTCGAATCGGTCGCGCCCGAATTTCGCATCGAGGTAGCTCAGGAACAGCCGGCCCTTCTCATAGGGCACCGTGCTGAACGCCAGTTCCGGATCGCGATCGCGCAGGTCGATCGCCAGCACTTGATCCTGCGGTTTTAGTTTCGCCAAATCCTCGCGCAGGGATTTCAGGCCGAGCACGGCCTCCATGGACGCGCGCTGCTCGCCGTACACCGCATTCATGATGCGGCTCTCCAAATAATCGGCGAGGCCCTCGTTCAGCCATAGGTCCCTCCACGTCGCCTGGGTGACGAGATTTCCCGCCCAGGAATGCGCCAATTCGTGTGCGATCACCGACACCAGGCTCTTGTCGCCCGCGATCACGGTGGGCGTGATGAACGACAGCCGGGGATTCTCCATTCCGGCGACGGGGAAACTCGGGCCAAGCACCAAGATGTCGTAACGCGTCCAGCGGTAGGGTCCGAATAATTTCTCGGCCGCCGCGATCATCGACTCCGTGTCGGCGAATTCCTTGGCGGCCGCCTTGATCATCGACTTCTCCGCATACACCCCGGTGCGCGGCCCCGTCTCCTTGAATTCGAGTTCCCCGACGGCCAAGGCAATCAAATAAGAGGGAATTGCCTGCGGCATGACGAACGAAAACTCGCCTTTGCGCTTTACCTTGGAATCGTTCTCGGCGCTCATGACCGCCAGCACGCCCGAGGACGTATGAATCTTGGCGCTATAGGTGGCGCGCACCTGCGGCGTGTCCTGCAATGGGATCCAGGTACGCGCGCCGATCGGCTCCGACTGGGTGTATAGAAAGGCTTTGTGGCCTGCGGTTTGTTTCGGCGTCAGCCACTGCAATGCGGCGGCGGTGGGCAGCGTTTCGTAGTCGACGCGGATGGACTCGACGGTCTTGCGTGACGGCGGCAGGTCGATGACCAGCGCGCTGCCGAGGATGGGATCGGGCTTCTCCATGTGAAACGGCCTGCTGACCCAGATGGTTTGATTTTTGGCCGTTGCGCCCAACACATCCGTGGCCTTCTGGCTGACGTCATTGATCATCAGGTCTTTCGTATCGAGCACGAGCTGCGTCGCGCGCGGATCGAGCCGCTTGAACTCGAGGGCGACGACGCCGCTGATCACTTTGCCTTCAAGATCGACCCGCAAATCCAATTCGATGTGCGTGACCCGAAACTGATCGACATTGGCGAACGAATGATAGTCGAGCCCCGCTTCGATCGGCGACAGGCCGGCAGCGGTCGCCGGCAACCCCATGCAGGCAAGAACCAGGCCCGTAAGACAGACGCGCATCTTAGGATGCAGCCATCATTGAACGGAAACTTGGGTCTGCGATGCGGGAGGGGCTTCGGCGCGGCCGCCGAGCAATTCCTTGAACGTCTTTTCGTCCACCAACAACCCGGTCTTGCCGTCCCAATTGGAGCCCGCCGGCAACATGTTTTCGACCAGCAACGAGTTGCCGATGACATCGTCGATTCCGCCGAGGCCGCCCGTGATGGGCACGGGTACGGCGCGCGGAGTGTGCGCCAAATCACCGACCCGTTGCCAGTCGATTTCCTTGTCGTGCTCAGAGATTTTCTTTTGTAATTTTGGGTTCACTAGGTTGGCAAGCAGGCGCTTACGGTTCTTAGTCCAATCGCGCGAATCGTCTTCCATCACGGTGTAAGCCTGCAGGTACAGAGTACCGTCGCGCCATCCGAAAAGGTAAGGCTGATTGACCACNNGGATACAGACGCACGCAGCCGTGACTCGATCGCATGCCCACGCCGTAGGGCTTGTTGGTGCCGTGAATCAAATAACTCGGCCACCCCAAACGAAACATATATTGGCCGAGCGGATTGTCCGGCCCGGGCGGCACCTGTGCCGGCAGCTTTTCGCCATCCTCGGCGTGTTCGTCGCGAACCGACTTCGGCACCACCCAGACCGGATCCTTTTGACGGCTGACAATCTTGGTCGTGCCTTCCGGAGTCTTCCAGCCCACCTTGCCGATACCGATGGGGTGGCTAAAAACGATCTGCGGTTCGCCCTTCTTATGAGGCGGATAGTAAAAAATGCGCATCGCGGCCACGTTCACCACCACGCCCTCATGGGGAGCCGTCGGCAAAATGAATTGCGTGGGCACGACCACCTCGCGTCCGACGCCGGGCAGCCAGGGGTCGACTTCGGGATTTGCCGTGAGCATTTCCTCGTAACCCACGTCGAAGCGCCGCGCAATGTCGGGCAGCGTGTCTTCTTTGCCGACGATGGTCTTCTGGACATAGCCCACGATATCGCTGCCCGGATCGACTTCGGCGCGGTGGGTCGCGTTGGGCTTGGGCAACTGAGGGGCCGGCGGCAGCGCCTTGACCACCGGCGGCGGCGCCACCGGCGTGGGGCGAAACAGCGTACAACCCCCGATAGTCAGCCCGCCGATGCAAACGGCTAATCCTAGGAACTTCATCCGCTCTATCTACAGCAAAGTCGGGCGGTCAGGCAATTGGTTACGCGATTGCGCCGTCTGGCCGGGATTTGGCGGAAAATGGCGTGCCAGCAAATTACCGATAGCGTCGACTCCGGCAATCGAGCCTTCTTTAAATCGTCCCGCGCGGAAATGCTCTTCCATGAGGCGACACACAGCCTCCCATTCGGCGGGGCTGACGCGACCCGTGAAGCCCCGATCCGCGACGATTTCGACATTGCGATCCGCCAGCTGCACGTAGATCAAGACCCCGTTGTTGTGCTCAGTATCCCACACGCTCAAGTTAGCGAAGACATCGAGCGCGCGGGCACGGGGCGCCATTCCGTTCAGAATGTGCAGCGGCGTCAAAGCCGTTTCGATCGCGAAACGAATTTCCCCGGCATGCATCCGCTCGGCACTGGCGATGGCCTGCTCGATCGCATCGAGCGTCGCGCTGGGGAACAACATGCGCGTGCGCCAATGAGTCGCCGCAGCATGGCGGATCAGGCGCCCGATTTGCATCACCAGCCTCCCGAGGCGCCGCCGCCCCCACCGCCGCCGCCGCCGCCGCTGAACCCGCCGCCGCCGCCGCCAAACCCGCCGCCCAGGCCGCCACTCCAGCCGCGGCCGGCGGACCAACCACTCGAGGTAGATCCCGCCAGCATGGCGAACAAGAATGCGACCACGCCGGCGCCCAAGCCGATGGGGAGGAAGTGGCTCAGGAGCCACGCGATTCCACCAGCCAAACCACCCGTGGCCACTGACCCGAACAGTCTTCCGAACAGGGCGCGCAGCACGCCGCTCGCGACGAATACGGCCACCAGCAGCAGCGGCAACAAATGGCCCAGGCCGCTGTGGTGTTCCCACTTTCTGTCGGGTTCGGGCAACGGCTCACCGTTGACCACGGCGATCATTTGATCGACGCCGGCTTCGACGCCGCCGTCGTAGTCCCCCAATTTGAAATGCGGGGTTATCGTCTCGGCAATGATACGGTTCGCGATTGCATCCGGCAGCGCGCCCTCCAAGCCATAGCCCACCTCGATGCGCACGCGCCGATCGTTCTTGGCCACGATCAGGTAAGCCCCATCGTCCACGCCCTTGCGGCCCAGCTTCCACGCATCCTCGACGCGGATGCCGAATTGCTCGATCTCCTCGGGCGCAGTGCTGGGCACGATCAGCACCGCGATCTGACTGCCCTTCTTGGCTTCGAAGTTCGCGAGCTTGGCCTCGATGCGGTTGACGGCTTCCCCGGATAGGGTGCCGGTGAGATCCGTGACGCGCGCGGTGAGGGGCGGAACGGCAACGTCCGCGCGGGCGAGCAGCGCGGCCAGCAGCAGGGTCAACCCCGCCCCCACGCGACCGATGCGGCAAAGAGAAGTCACGCGGGCGTCAGAACCGGCGGGCGATCGGGCTAGTGTGCCGGCGCGGGGGTCGGCGCCGCGGCGGGCGCCGCGAAATCAACCGTCGGCGGTTTGGAAATCACCGCTTCATTCTCGACGGCGAAGTTCGGTTTCGGTTTGTAGCCGAAGATCATGGCAGTCAAGTTTCCAGGGAAGGATCGCACCGTCACGTTGTAGTTCTGCACTGCCTGGATGTAGCGATTGCGCGCCACGGTGATGCGATTTTCCGTGCCTTCGAGTTGCGCCTGAAGGTCGCGGAAATTCTGATCGGACTTCAATTGCGGATAGTTTTCGGTGACGACCAAGAGGCGCGACAAGGCGCTCGACAGTTCCCCTTGAGCGGCTTGGAACTTCGCGAACGCCGCCGGATCATTGACCAATTCGGGCGTCGCTTGGATGGAGCCGACTTTTGCGCGGGCTTCAGTCACGCCCAACAGGACTGAGCTCTCCTGGGCCGCATA
>PMMB01000280.1 GCA_003165495.1 Gammaproteobacteria bacterium
CGAATTGGATGCGGCGACGGCACGAGCGATCATAGATCAGCAGTTCGTCGAGGTGATTCTTGCGCCGAGCGTGTCGGACGCCGCGAAGGCGTTGTTGGCGCTCAAGGACAGTGTGCGCGTGCTGCAAGTCGGCGAATTGGGCCTAGCCGTCACGCAGCTGCTCGAATACAGAAGCGTTGCCGGCGGCCTTCTGGTTCAGACACGAGACAACGGCGTGATACGCGCAACGGAACTGCGCGCGGTGACGAAGCGCGTTCCAACCCTTGCCGAGCTCGATGATTTGATCTTCGCCTGGCGGGTTGCGAAATATGTTAAATCCAATGCCATTGTTTGCGTCAAGGATAAAGCGACGGTGGGCATCGGCGCCGGGCAGATGAGCCGTGTGGACAGCAGTAAAATCGCCGCTCTGAAGGCCAAGGATGCGGGCCTCGACATGCAATCCGCGAGCATTGCCTCCGACGCCTTCTTTCCGTTTCGCGATGGGCTCGATGCGGTTGCCGAACTCGGGATCAAATCGGTGATTCAGCCGGGCGGCTCGAAACGCGATGCGGAAGTCATCGCGGCGGCCAACGAACACGGCATCGCGATGGTGTTCACCGGAATGCGTCACTTTCGCCACTAGGGGCGTGGGCTCAAGCATGAAGATTCTGATCGTCGGCGGTGGCGGCCGCGAACACGCGCTGGCGTGGAAATGCGCGCATTCGTCGCGCGTTCACGAGGTGTTCGTCGCTCCCGGGAACGCGGGCACGGCGCTCGAGCCCAAGGTACGCAATGTCGACATCCCGGCCGACGATATCGACGCGTTGCTCAAGTTTGCGACGCGCGAGGACATCGCACTCACCATCGTAGGGCCCGAAGGTCCGCTCGTCGCCGGTATCGTCGATCGGTTCACCGCCGCAGGCCGCGCGTGCTTTGGTCCCTCCCGGGCCGCGGCGCGCCTGGAAGGGTCGAAGGCGTTCACCAAGGATTTCCTCGAGCGCCACCGCATACCTACGTCAAGCTACGCGACGTTCAACAAAGACACTTTCGATCCCGCCTATATCCGGGCACAACGGTTGCCCGTCGTCGTCAAGGCTGACGGGCTCGCGGCCGGCAAGGGCGTCGTCATCTGCGCGACCCACGAGTCGGCGATCGAAGCGGCCACCGGCATGCTCGACGGCAGCTTCGGCAGCGCCGGTGACACCATCGTGATCGAAGAATTCTTGAGCGGCGAAGAAGTCAGCTTCATCGTGATCGCGAGCGATCAAGCTGTGTTGCCGCTCGCCACTTCGCAGGACCATAAGCGTCGCGACGACGGCGATCAAGGTCCCAATACCGGCGGCATGGGTGCTTACTCGCCCTCAGCCCTAGTCACGCCGGCATTGCACGCGCGCATCATGCACGAAGTGATCGAACCGACATTGCGCGGACTTCGCGCCGACGGCAACCCTTACTTGGGATTTCTCTACGCGGGATTGATGATCGCTGCGGACGGCACACCCAATGTGCTCGAATTCAATTGTCGTTTCGGCGATCCGGAGGCTCAGCCGATTCTGATGCGGCTGCAAAGCGATCTGGTCGAGCTGTGCGAGGCGGCACTCGCCGGCGTGCTGGATCGAAGCGACGCCCGCTGGGACCCGCGCGCGGCGCTCGGTGTCGTGATGGCGGCCGGCGGCTACCCCGATAGTTACCGCAAAGGTGATCCGATCAGTGGCCTCGATGCCGCCGCGCAGCTGCCGGGAAAGGTATTTCACGCCGGCACTCGCGCGGCCGGCACGCGCCAGGAGGGCGCGCAAATCGTCACCGCCGGTGGGCGCGTCCTGTGTGCGGTCGGTTTAGGCGATACCATCGCCGCCGCGCAAGCTCAGGCGTACGAGCTCGTGCATGCGATTCACTGGAACTTGGTGCAATACCGCCGCGACATCGGCTATCGCGCCATTGCCCACGACCGACGCTAGCGCTCGATCGCGGGAGGCTCGCCCATTCTCCCCTGTTCGGTCCGGCGCCGGGCGCCACGGGCCTCCGCCAGGTTTTCCGCCAAGCCATTGAGGCGGGCGCATTCGGCCAGGCGCAGATTGTGCGTTTCGGGAATCGGACAACCTGCGGCCCTCATCCCCGCCAGGCGAGCCCAAACCGCACGCTTCTTGCGAACTTGGTGCGGTTGGAAGTCATCGAAATCGCGGAAACCGATGTCCCGCGGTAGAGCGGTGATCGCGCCGGCCGCCAGCGCCGCGCGGTAGAGTTCCAGACCCCGCAGGGTGCGCACGATGATTCCGTTGAAACCCTCGTCTTCACCAGTCGGGCCGCCACCGGGCCAGACATCCGCGGCAGCGAGGTCCGCGCTCTCGCCGATGGCATCGGGACATATTTTGCATCGCGGCTGAATCCGCCACTTGGCCTCATCCTTCCACATATCCTGGTAGGTCAACTCGAACGACCGCCCATCCTTGGTCTCCAATCGCGTGGGACCCGGACACCCGTTGCCACGGTATCGAAATAAAGAAAGCTCATCAGGGCGGATCCCCAATTCGCTCACGACTTCTTCCGACTTGGTCAGGTCTGACGCCCCGCCGCAGACAAAGGTCAGAGCGTATCGCATGTATCGATCGACCCGGGAATCGATCCTCGCCAGGTTGAGCACGGCCGCAATATCGCAGGGCTTCGCGATCAGCGCGAATGGTTCGGCGCGATCCAGCAACGCGCTGAAATCAACGAGCGGCGCCGCCGGACCATAACGCGATCCCGCAGCGTTGAGTACCGAGGCCGCATCGAAGCTTAAGGCGCGCTCCGTGCGCATCGGCTCCTTGCTGGATGCAGCGGCGTGCAGAATGAATTTCACTCTGCCGCTCGCCAGCAAAAACTGGCCCAGCGCCGTCAATACGCCTCCGGTCGCAGCGCGGTGGCGCACCGTCGGGTCGCTCGCGTAGCCGATGGCCATGTGCTGCGCGGGTCCCCACACCAGATCATGCATAGCCTGCGGACCAAGCGCGTCGGTTGCGGCTCCCTCGACGCGGGTACCTGGACAAATCGCGTTGATGCGCTCGAGCATCGCCGCGTCCAAGCCATCCCGCGCGACGGGCCGCTCGCGGCCTTCAGGGGTCAGAACTATTTGGATCTTGTCGGCTCCGGCGAGGGCTTGGCACAAGCCGCAGCCGATACAAAGTCCGCCTTCGACAATTTCCTCGATCGATAATGCGGTACGACTGCGAATCACTGCTGCAAGGTACATGGAAGGCGCGAGGTGCGCGAGTCTGCGCTCGCGCGCACAATATATCGAACACCTACCAAAGGAATACCCGCATGCCCCATGTCCGTCCCAGCATTGCCGACAAGCGCCGCGCATTTCACAAATTGCACGAGGCGGGATGCTTCGCGATTCCGAATCCGTGGGACGTGGGAAGCGCACGCTTTCTGCAGGGTCTCGGCTTCAAGGCGCTTGCCACGACCAGTTCCGGGTTCGCCTGGTCGCATGGTCATCGAGATGGCGGTATGTCGCGCGACCGAGTGCTCGATCATCTCACCGAAATGGTCGAGGCGACGGATTTGCCGATCAACGCCGACTTCGAAAGCGGCTTCGCACCCGACGCGGCCGGGGTCGCGGAGAGCGTCCGCCTCGCCGTGGAAGCCGGGGTAGCCGGACTATCGATCGAGGATTCCACCGGCAATGCGTCTCGGCCGCTTTACGAACCAGACACTGCGGTCGACCGCATTCGCGCCGCCCGCAAAGCGATCGATAAGGCGGGCGGCAGTACGCTGCTGGTCGGGCGCGCCGAATGTTTTCTCGTGGGGCGCCCCGATATCGAGCACACCATCTACCGGCTCAAAGCCTATGGAAACGCGGGTGCAGACTGCCTCTATGCCCCAGGCATCCGCACACCGGAGCAAATCAGCGCCGTAGTCGCCGGGGTGGCGCCGAAGCCGGTGAATTTGCTCATGGGTTGGCCGGGAGATCTCACAATGCGTGAGATCGCGGCGCTCGGCGTGCGCCGGGTCAGCGTCGGCGGCGCGCTGGCCCGCTCGGCCTGGGGCGGATTCATGCGCGCCGCGAAGCTCATTGCCGAACAAGGAAAGTTCGATGGATTCGCGGATGCCGCATCCGGAAACACGTTGAACACGATCTTCGGCGGAAACTAGGCTTCCGATGCGAACAAGGCGGGAACGCTGGATGAGGGCAGCTGGATGCTTGAACTCGTGCATCAACACGCGCCCGATGCCGTGCTCGGGTTTTGCGACGGCATCGACCTTGACTTCAACGGCTGCATCAAAGATTTGGGAACCAATTTCCACGCCGACGTCATCGTCGACGATATTTTATTTTCCGGTCAGTTCTATCCCGACGCGAGCGCCGATACCGTCGCTCAGTTGGAGACCGCCGACGATCGATTCGTGTTCGTCCATCTTGCCGGCAACGAACAGAATGGCGGCTACTGGCAGGGTGCGTTCGTGGAAACGCAAGGCGTCATCGCGGGCTCGCGGGCAAGGTTGCTGGATTTTGGGCTGGCCGGCGGCGGCGGCAGCGACGTGTTCAACGCGGGCACGGTGCCCGCGGCCAGGCGTCTGAAACTCATCCTGAATTGGAACGATCCTGCGCACGGCGCCGGCAATCACGCGCTCAGCGCCTATCTGATCGATGCAAACTCGCAGGTGATAGGCCAAAGCAGCGGCCGATCGGATCCGACGCTGTTGTGCTGAAAGCCCTGCGCAGTGCCGCAGTTCCCTTGGGCGCCACCGGCTGGGATCCGGGCTACGGATTCGGGCTTGCCGACGTTGCGGCAGCGCTGAGCTCCGGCGGCAACTAACCGGAGTTCGCCGCTAAGAGGCTGTCGAGCGCCTCACCATCGTTCGCATCAGATGTTCCAGCGCCGCGTTGGGATCGGCGCATTGGCCCGTGTGTACCGGCGAGGTCTGAACGATGGTGCTTCGCGGCGCCACCAACCAGTGAAATCGCTCACGCGCGGACATCCTCCCGATGTCTCCCGCCCCCGCGCCGCCTGCGCAAATCATCGGGATCGTGGCCAGCACGCTGGTCACGAGTTCCATGTCCACTTGCGCATCGATGGCCAGCAACGCGGTCTCGTCCAGTTCGATTCTCGCCTGCAAAATGCGCTCCACGTCGCAGGACAGAATGATTCCGGCGTTCAGGAACTCGCCGCGCTCGACGCGCGGCACGACCCGCACCACCGCATAGTCATACGTGCGCAGCGTGCGCATGAATGGCCTCCTGTACGAATACCTTGGAAGACGCCAGGCGGGTCGTGAAATAGTTGAGATACGCTTCCCGCTGCTGGGATTTATCGGTGAAGCCCGGATCCTCGGCGAGCCACTCCTCGGGAATCAGTTCGACGATCGCTGCGATTTTCTCGACGCTGAGGCGCGCTGCGAATTCGGCATCGACTTCTTCGATCATGCTCGCAAACTTGAGCAATACATGATCCTTGATCAACGGGAACGGGGATCGCGCATGCTGGTCGCGGTTGGTCCACGCATGGTGAAAGTACAAGGCGGCGCCATGGTCGATGAGCCATAGCCGGCGATGCCACATCAGCATATTGACGTTGCGCGCGGTTCGATCCACGTTGCAAACGAAAGCATCGAACCAGACGATGGCGGAGGCGAGCCTCGCATCGGGTTGAAACACCAGCGGATCGAAGGTGACCGATCCCGGCAAGTAGTCCAACGCAAGATTCAAGCCGGCGCTGGCGCCGATGAGGCTTTGGATCTCCGCATCCGGTTCGGTACGCGCGAGGTCCGATGGCAGCTCGATGAAAACGATCTCCGGCACCGGCAATCCCGCGAGCCGGCCGACCTCCCCCGCCACCAGTTCCGCAATCAACGCTTTTGGGCCCTGGCCGGCGCCGCGAAACTTGAGCACGTACAAACCATCATCGTCGGCTTCGACAATTGCGGGCAGCGATCCGCCTTCTCGCAGAGGCGTAACGTAGCGGCTCGCAGTGACGGTTCTTGGGCTGCTCATGCCTGCAAGTCTACCGCGTCGAGAGCAGCGGCTATTGCGACCTCGCGACTTCGATGTTCGCGCCCTGGATGATCTTTGGATCGCCGCTCGAATGATGTGCCCGGAACAGGCGCCCTTTCTCGGCCAGCAGCACAAATCCGAGGCTGACAAACCCGCAGCACAGTGCGCCGGCGGCCAACGGCACGGTGGTGCCGTTGAATTGCGCGCCGATCAGGATTCCCACCAACGCGCCGCTGAA
>PMMB01000336.1:0-176 GCA_003165495.1 Gammaproteobacteria bacterium
AGCCCCATGCTGGCTGCGGGCGACACCATCATCGATGGCGGGAATTCGAATTACCGCGACACTCAGCGCCGCGCGGCAGCGGTGGCGCAACGTCAAATTCACTACGTCGATTCCGGCACCAGCGGCGGCGTGTGGGGACTCGCGGAGGGCTATAGCCTGATGATCGGCGGCGACGA
>PMMB01000336.1:237-2673 GCA_003165495.1 Gammaproteobacteria bacterium
ATCGAGTACGGCTTGATGCAAGCGTACGCCGAAGGCTTTTCCATTCTGCAGCATAAGAGCGAGTTCAACCTCGACTTGCACCAAGTCGCCGAGATCTGGCGCTATGGCAGTGTGGTGCGCTCATGGCTGTTGGATCTGACCGCCAATGCGCTGCAGAAGAACCCGACCCTGCACGGGATCGCCCCCTACGTGGCAGATTCGGGCGAGGGCCGCTGGACCGTAGCCGAGGCCATCGAATTGGGCGTGCCCGCCTGGGTCATCACTCTGTCATTGCTCGAACGCCTGCGTTCGCGCGATGCCGATTCGTTTACCGACAAACTGCTATCGGCCATGCGCAACCAATTCGGCGGCCACGCGATCAAAGAGGAATAGGGTGACCCGCGTCACGCGCCCGGAAGCTCGGCGTCGGCCTTATGGCGGCTCACGGCGTTGCCATCACCGCTTTTGAGTTCTTTGAATACGATGGTCGAGACGATGGTCAATGCGCCGAGTACCCATAGCGCCAGGTGAATGCCGTGGATCATTTCTGGGGCGGTCGCGTTCAGGTGATCGGGGATGAATCGGGCGGCGGCGAGCGACGCAGTGGCCACCCCAAAGCTGACCGCCAATTGCTGAACGGTGCTCGCGATGGTGCTGGCGCCGCTGGCTTCGCCCTCGTTTACGTCGGCATACGCCAGTGTATTCATGCTGGTGTACTGCAGCGAGGTGAGGAATCCGTACGCGAAGGCCATTAGCACGATCATCCATACCGGCGTGCCGGAATCGATGGTCGAGAACAGGAAAATCATCGATCCTAAGGTGATGGTGTTCGCGATCAACACCCTGCGGTAGCCAAATCTCTTCAAGATGTGCGGCATCGTGAGCTTCAGGCTCATCGCGGCGAGCGCCTGCGGCATGACGAGCAATCCGGATTGGATCGGTGTAAAGCCCAGGCCGACTTGGTACAGAAGCGGCAAGAGGAAGGGTATGCCGCCGATCCCTAACCGGGTGAATAGATTGCCGGTTATCGCGACTCGAAAACTGCGAATTCGCACCAGCCCTAAGCGCAATAACGGATGCGCGGTGCGCACCGTGTTGAGGCCATAGGCGCCGAGCAGCGCGGCGGATATGGTCAACAGACCCAGTATCTCGCGTCCGCTCAACGTGGTTTCGCCGAATACTTCCAGCACGTAGGAGAGCAATGAAATACCGGCGCCGAACAACACCAGACCAACAATGTCGAGCGGATAGTTGCGTTGCTCGCGGTAATTGGGCAGATGCCGATAGACCATGTACAAGCCGCACAGGCCGATCGGTATATTGACGAAGAAGATCACGCTCCAATGAAAATATCCGATGATCAGTCCGCCCAGGAGAGGCCCAAGCATGGGACCGATCAGACCCGGAATGGCGACGAAGCTCATGGCATCGATGAGTTCGGATTTGGCAAAGGTACGGACCATGGTGAGCCGTCCTACGGGGAGCATCATGGCGCCGCCGCAGCCCTGCAGCACGCGGCAGGCCACCAGCAAGTGAATGTCATTCGAGATGCCGCAGAGAAACGAGCCGAGCGTGAAGATGCCGATCGCGGACGCGAATACGCGACGCGTGCCGAATCGATTGGCCATCCATCCGCTGATGGGGATGAATACGGCGAGACTCAGCGTATAGCACGCGAGCACGGCCTTCATGCTGAGCGGCGGTACCTTGAGCGCCTGGGCAATGGCGGGGACGGCCGTATTCAGGATCGTCGTGTCCAACGATTCCATGAAAAAGCCGACCGCCACCAACCACGGCAGGAGGCGCTTGGCGGTGTCGGTCAGGGTACTATCGTCGCGCGCTTGCAAGACGGTTGATCGCGGCTCAGGCGCCTGCGAGCGCCGCATCCACGATGAGCTGCGCCTCATCGATCAGTCTGCCCAAATGGCCGGCGTCGTGAAAACTTTCGGCGTAAATCTTGTAGATATCTTCGGTTCCCGACGGGCGCGCGGCGAACCAACCGCCGCTCGAGGTGACCTTGACGCCGCCGATGGGCGCATTGTTGCCGGGCGCATGAGTCAATATTTGATCGATTGGCTCGCCTGCGAGCTCCGTGATCCGCACTTGTTGCCGGTCGAGCTTGCCGAGCTTGGTCTTCTGCTCCGCGTTTGCCGAGGCGTCCACGCGATTGGCGAAAACGCTGCCCAATTCTTGACTCATGGTGCGGTACGCCTCGCCGGGATCCCGCCCGGTGCGCGCCGTGATCTCCGCTGATAGTAGCGCCGGCACCAGGCCATCCTTGTCCGTCGTCCAGACGCTGCCGTCGAGACGACTGAACGAGGCGCCGGCGCTTTCCTCGCCGCCGAAACCCAAACTGCCGTCCACGAGCCCGCTTACGAACCATTTGAAACCCACCGGGACCTCGTACAGGGTCCGGCCGAGCCGATGGCTGACCCGATCGATCATGGCGCTGCTCAC
>PMMB01000139.1:0-11793 GCA_003165495.1 Gammaproteobacteria bacterium
ATCGACCAAAGTCCGATCGGTCGTACGCCTCGCTCCAACCCGGCCACGTACACGGGTTTGTTCGCGCCGATTCGAGAAATCTTCGCCGCCGTCCCGGAATCGCGGGCGCGGGGTTATGCAGCGGGACGATTCAGCTTCAATGTCAAAGGCGGACGCTGCGAGGCCTGTCAGGGCGACGGCGTGATCAAAGTAGAAATGCATTTTCTCGCCGACGTGTATGTGCCCTGCGATGTCTGCAAAGGCAAGCGCTACAACCGCGAGACCTTGGAAATCCGCTTCAAAGGCAAAAACATACAGGAAATTCTCGACCTCACGGTCGAGGACGCTCTGCCGTTTTTTTCCGCCGTGCCCACCGTGCAACCGAAGCTGCAAACTTTGCTAGACGTGGGACTGTCTTACGTTCGCCTGGGACAGAGCGCCACCACCCTCTCGGGCGGCGAGGCGCAGCGCGTCAAGCTCGCCAAGGAGCTCTCGAAGCGGGCCACGGGACGCACGCTGTATATTCTCGATGAGCCGACCACCGGACTGCATTTCGCGGACATCGCACAGCTGCTCGTCGTACTGCAGCGTCTGCGCGACGAAGGCAACACGGTCATCGTGATCGAACACAATCTCGACGTGATCAAGACGGCAGACTGGGTGGTGGATTTAGGACCTGAAGGCGGCGATGGTGGCGGTCGAATTATTGCCGTCGGGACGCCGGAACAAATCGCGGCGAACAAAGCGTCGTACACCGGACATTATTTACGATCCACGTTGGCACTCCCGGCCGTGCGTAAACGCGCATGAGCAGGCAGCGGCGCGGCGTTTTGCCGCCGGCAACGACATGAGGCATCGCGCCGCATCGCTCATTGCGCGCGCCGCGCTGCCCGTTCTCACGCGTTTGGATCCGGAGCTGGCCCACGACCTTGGGCTAGCCGGATTACGCTGGATGCGGCCTCTATGGCCGGCGCTTGAGCTTCCGGCCGACTCGTCGGTGCGCTGCTTTGGGCTCAGGTTCGCGCATCCCGTAGGGTTAGCGGGGGGCTTCGATAAGAACGGAGATTACTTGGAGGCGCTGGGTGCGATGGGCTTCAGTCACGTTGAACTGGGGACGGTGACACCGCGTCCGCAACCGGGCAATCCCAAGCCCCGCATGTTCAGAATTCCCGAGGCAAGCGCGCTCATCAACCGGATGGGATTCAACAACAAGGGCGTCGATCATCTGGTCGCGCAAGTTTCCCGCAGCCGCTACTCGGGGATTCGCGGCATCAGCATCGGCAAGAACGTCGATACGCCGCTCGAGAATGCTCAGGATGACTATGTGACCTGTCTGCGCAAGGTCTACTCCTGTGCGGATTACGTCGCCGTGAACGTCTCCTCGCCCAACACGGCCCGGCTGCGCGAGCTGCAAGCCGGCGAGGGTCTGGAAAGAATCCTCGGGGCGTTGCTCGAAGAGCGCCGCGTGCTGCAGGAACGTTACGGGAAACGCGTGCCTCTGCTGGTCAAAGTCGCTCCGGATCTGACTCCGGAACAGATTTCCGAGTTGGCGCGGGATTTACGCTCTCTTGAGGTCGATGGAGTGATCGCCACCAATACCTCGACCGGCCGCAGTTCTTTGGTCAATGCGCCGGCCGCGGCACAATCGGGGGGCTTGAGCGGTGCGCCGCTGCACCCCCTGTCGGTAAAGGTGATCGCCCAACTGCGCGCGGAGCTGGGAGCCAACTTCCCCCTTATCGGCGTTGGCGGTATCGTAAGCGCTGACCGTGCCCGGGCGACGCTGCGCGCAGGAGCAAACCTCATACAGATCTATACGGGATTCGCTTACCGAGGACCCGTGCTGCTTGAAGACATTGTCAATGCGTTATCCAAATGATTGACGCGGCAACCGTCGGGCGATTTCAGCGCGACGGCGCCGTGTGCATCCGACGGTTGTTTCGGCCCGAGGAAATGGCGGTGCTTCGCGCCGGCATCGATGAGAATCTCGCCCACTTGAGCCCTCGCGCCAAAGTGGCGAGCGGTGCGGATGATCCGGGGCGTTTTGTCGAGGACTTCTGCAATTGGCAGGACAATGCGGCCTACCGGCGTTTCATCTTCGATTCGGCGCTGCCTGAAACTGCGGGCCGGCTGATGCAGAGCACCACCGCTCGGCTTTACCACGATCACATGCTGACGAAGGAGCCCGGCACTCGGCAGCCGACGCCGTGGCACCAGGATCAGCCGTACTATAATGTCGCAGGGCGCCAGAACGTCAGCTTCTGGATTCCGGTTGACCCGGTAAATCGCGAATCCACATTGGAGTTCGTGGGCGGGTCCCACCTTGGGCCCTGGCTGATGCCACGCTCCTTCATGGACGCACAAGCCAAGTGGTTTCCCGAAGGCACGCTGGCCGATCTGCCGGATATCGAGGCCGCTCGCGACGCTTTCCCCATTCTAGGCTGGGAGTTGCAGCCGGGCGACGCCGTGTGCTTTCACATGCTCACGTTGCATGCGGCCCGAGGCGTCACGGGCACACATCGCCGTCGCGTATTTTCCGTGCGGTTTCTCGGCGATGACATTACGCATGCGCCGCGTCGTTGGCGCACGTCGCCGGAGTTTCCCGGCTTGAGCGAGGCGCTGCCCGCGGGGTCGCCCATGAATCACCCGTTGTTCCCGGAAGTATGGCGGGCGCCATGAAGCCCTCGCCGCCCGCGCGATATCCGCACAGGGTGACTTGGTCGGTGTTCATTGTGTTGCTGTTGTTCGCGATCCTTTTCGTGACCGGGACAGCATCGGAACTGCCGCTGACCGTGGCTTCGCATTTCGATGCCGCCGGGCAGCCTAACGCCTTCATGTCACGCAGCGGCTACACCCGATTCGTGTTGTGCATGGTCGTGGGGCTTCCGGTCATCGTGGTGATCATCCTGACGACGGTCTATTCACGCGCCACCGACTTGAAATTGCCGAACAGCCAATACTGGCTGGCGCCGCAGCGACTCGATCGGACCCGCTCATTTCTCGTGGCGCACGGAGTGTGGTTCGGATCGCTGCTGGTGACCCTGGCGTGTTTCGTTCACTGGCTGGAATTGGGCGCGAACCGCCAGCAACCGCCGCATCTGTCGAGTCAGACGTTCGCCGCGGTCCTGATCGCGTTTCTTATCGCAACGGCGGCATGGGTCGCCGCACTCATGTTCGCCTTTCGCCGACCCGTGGGCGAATAGTAACCATCTTTATTTGCGCAATACCGCCGTGAGCGTAATCTCCGCAACGCCGGCCAAGGCCTTCGACAGAGGACAGTCCTGTTTCGCGCCGGCGGCCAGCTTCTGGAATGTCGGTTCATCGACGCCCGGCACATTCGCCTCCAGCCGCAAGCTGATGCGATCGATCAAGAACCCGCTCCCTTTCTTCACCAATCGCACAGCGGCCTGTGTATCGATCGCCGCGGTCGCAAATCCCGCCGCATCGCAGGCAAACGAGAACGCCATGGTGAAACAGGCGGCATGTGCAGCCGCCAACAATTCCTCGGGATTCGTGCCGCGACGATCGTCCTCGAAGCGGCTGCCAAAACCATAGGGATACGATTTCAAGGCATCGGTTTGCGTGCTGATCTTACCGACCCCCTTCTTGCCCTGGCCCTCCCAATGTACGCTCGCGGTCTTGTCAGTCATAGAAGCTCCTTGGATGTTAGTAGTGCGGCAATGGGATGAATTCTGTTTCCCCGGGCACGCCAGGAAACTGCTGCCGTTCCCAACGCTCTTTGGCGCGCTCGATACGCTCCTGAGACGAGGCGACGAAATTCCACCAGATGTACCGCGGCGTAGGAAAATGCTCGCCCCCCAGCAGCATCGCCCGAGTGTCGCCGAGTGCACGCAGTGTGGATTTCTTCCCGGGCTCGAGCACCGCGAGTTGGCCCGCCATCACTGGGATATCGTCGACGGTGAGTTCGCCCTGCACCACGTACACCGCACGCTCGCCGCGGTCGGACGGCACTTCGAGTGTTGCGCCGTGCGCGATTTGCGCGTGGACATAGAATGTCGGCCACAGAGTGGCGACCGGAGAGCGCAGTCCAAAGGCCTCGCCGGCAATGATGGTCAGATCGACGCCGTCGCCCACGCGCGTCGGCAGAGCCGCCGCGGGGTAGTGCACGAAGGTTGGTTCTCCATCCTCCTGCCCGTCGGGCAACGCCACCCAACTCTGAATGCCGTGAACATGCTCGCCTGACACGCGCGCCGCCGGCGGAGTTCGCTCCGAATGCACGATGCCGCGTCCAGCCGTCATCCAATTCACATCACCGGGACGGATTTCTCGCATCGAGCCGAGGCTGTCGCGGTGCTCCAGCGAGCCGGAGAAAAGGTAGGTCACCGTGGCAAGCGCAATATGAGGGTGCGGCCTCACGTCGATCCCATACCCGGGCTCGAATTGCGTCGGTCCCAGATGATCGAAAAAAATGAAGGGCCCCACCATCTGCCGACCCTCGGACGGCAGCACGCGTCGTACGACAAAGCCGCCTAGGTCGCGTTGGCGCGAACCAATCACTTGTAGGGTCGTCATGCGTTGCATTGTCGCCGCATCGTTAGCTGCCAGCCGCCGTCAACGCCTTGAGAAACCGGTAGTAGAACTCGACGCCAGTGTAATACGAATCGACTTTGAGCCGCTCGTCCTTGCCATGCATGCGCACATCGTCGCGATCAACCGCGACGCCGCTGATCCCGTAACTCGGTATGCCCGCATACATCGTGTAAATACTATCCGACGATGCGGTTACCATCGTCGGTATCACGGGCGTGCCGGGCCACAGCTTCGCAGCGACCTTGCGCAGCGACTCCATGACGTCGGTTCGCAGCGGCGGCGGCGCCATCGCCTTGCGATCCGAGCCGTGATCCGTCAATTCGCCCGCATCGTTACGGTAACGAATGGTGAGCTTCGGATCGTTGAACATATGGACCAATGCCAAGCGAATGTCCTCTTGCGAATGTCCGGGAAAGATACGGCAATTGACGTTGGCGTCCGCGCGCTGCGGCAGCGCGTTGGGCGCATGACCGGCGCTCAGCATGGTCGCCACGCAAGTGGTGCGCATCGTGGAATTATAGCGCGCGTTCTGCGACAACCGTTGAATTGCCGCAGGATCGGGCTGCTCCCCTAAGATTGCGCGCATATCGGCCGCGGCCTGGCCCGTTTCGATCTTGGCCATTTGACCGAAATACTCGCGTGTCACGGCGTTCAACTCGAAAGGAAACGGTGATTTCTCAAGTACGCCGAGGGCATCCGCGACGTGATAGATCGCATTGTCCGGTTTCGGCAGCGAGCTGTGTCCGCCGGGATTGGTGGCGAGCACCTGGTAATCGGCATAGAGCTTCTCGGTGGCTTCGAATTCCACCGTCAGCGGTTTGCCGTGATCTGTGCTGACGCCGCCCGAGTCCGGATTGAGCACGAACTCCGCGTCGATCAGATCGCGATGATTTTGCAGCAGCCAATCCACGCCGTTCGACTTTCCGCCCTCTTCATCCGCCGTGAGCGCCAGGATGATGTCACGGTTCGGGACGAAGCCTTCTTTCTTTAAACGAATGAAATCGGTGACGGCGATGGCGTCGGCTTCCTTCATATCTTGGGTGCCGCGTCCGTAGTAGTAGCCGTCCTGCTCGACGAATTTGAACGGATCTGTGGTCCAATCCTCGCGCCGCGCTTCCACGACATCCAGGTGCCCGATGATCAAGATCGGCCGCAATTTCGAACTTGGCCTTCCACGATAGCGGGCGACCATGTTTCCCTTGACGTCATTGGGCCCGATGACGGCCACATCGGCCTTGGAAAATCCGGCGTCGAGCAGCCGCTTCGCCATCGCCTGCGCGGCCACCGTGGTACTTCCTATAGAATCGGTGGTATTGATTTCGATCAATTGTTTGAAGATGTCATGCGCCATCTCTCGGGTGACAGCATCGCTCTGGGGAGCGGCGGGCAATGCGGTTTGTCCGCACAGGGCACAGATGAAGACAGTGATCGATTGCAGGCGAGCACGATATTTCAAGAATGGATCTCCGCGAAAAACACGAAATTAGGATGTAGATTATGCCAGCTCAAGTCAATCGAAATGCGGGCCCGCGGCGCGGGAGTTTCTTACTCGCCGGCCTTCTCATGGGGGTCGTTGGCGTCGCCCGGGCGGCACTGCCGCCGCAACTGATCCTGTTCCACGGCCGGATACTGACGGTGGATTCACGCGACTCGATTGCCGAGGCCGTGGGCGTTCGCGATGGGAAAATCATCGCAATCGGTACCGATCGGGATATTCTGCGTCTAGCCGATGCCGCCACGCGGCGCATCGATTTGCATGGCCGAACCGCGACACCGGGTCTCATCGATAGCCACGCGCACATCGCCGACGCCGGAGTGGAACAGCTGTATCACGTTCATCTCAGCGACGCCTCGACGGTCGCCGAGGTGGTACGGCGAGTGCAGGCGAGTATTGCGGGGCTCAAGCCCGGCGAATGGCTGCAGGGGGACGGTTGGGACGAGGGCAAGCTCGCCGAACGGCGCTATGTCACCGCTGCCGATATTGACCGGGTTTCGCCGCACAATCCGGTGTGGTTGATGCACACCACCGGACACTACGGGGTGGCCAATTCGGCGGCACTCGGTCTCGCGAAAATTTCCGGCGCCTCCAAGGATCCGCCCGCCGGCACGATCGATCGCAATTCCCGAGGCAACCCAAGCGGGGTATTGAAGGAATCGGCAATGGACGCGGTTCTTGATCTCCTACCAGCGCCGACGGCGCAGCAACAGCGCGCCGGTATATTGAAGAGCATCGACGACCTACATCGCGAAGGGATTACGGCGGTCAAGGATCCACAGATCGGACAACCCGTCTGGGACGCGTATATTCAGCTTTTGCGCGAGGATAAGTTGTCCGAACATGTCTGCGTACTGTGGTATGCGGGCAAGACGCTGGCCTCTGCGCAGGCGGCGCTCGCCTCGATACTGGCCCAGCCCAGGCCGCCGCAATCGCTCGGCGACGGTCGTCTGCTTTCCTGCGGGGCGAAGATATTCATGGACGGTAGCGGCGGCGCGCGTACCGCGTGGATGACCGAAGAATGGCACAAGAATTCCATTGAAATCGACCGCGGAAATTTCGGCTATCCGTCGACTGACCCAGAGGTCTATCGTCAGATGGTCCGCCTCTTCCACCGGGCCGGCGTGCACGTCGGTACTCACGCGATCGGCGACCGCGCCATCGATTGGGTGGTGGACACGTACGCGCAGGTGCTTGGCGAGACGCCCACCGTGGGCCTTCGGCACAGTATCATTCACGCCAATATCCCGAGCGACCATGCCATCAAGACGATGGCCGCGCTCGAACAGCGATACGACGCCGCTTACCCGGAAGCGCAAGCTCCCTTCATGTGGTGGATCGGTGACACCTATGCCGGCAACTTCGGGCCCGAACGTTCTCTGCGCCTGGTGCCGCTCAATACCTTCTTAAAAAACGGCATTCGCTGGGGCGGCGGATCCGATTATTCGGTCACGCCGATCGCTGCCCGCTATGGACTCTGGGCGTCGGTCGAGCGAGAAACGTTGAAGGGCACGTTCGGGGCGCATCCCTTTGGCACGGCCGAATCGGTCGATATTCGCACCGCGCTGCGCTCGTACACCGCATGGGGCGCAAGGCAGCTGTTTCTCGACGACCGCATAGGCTCGCTCGAGATCGGGAAGGAAGCCGATATCGCCATCTGGGACCGCGATATGTACACCATGCCGGCACAGGAACTGCGCAATCTCAAATGCACCATGACTCTGTTGCATGGCCAAGTGGTGTTCGGCTCGGACCGCCCATAACGATGCTATTCTGCGCGGCTGTTGCGGCGAGTACCCTTAGGAGAAGCGTCATGGTCAAGAGAAAGAACCGCGCGGTAAGCCGCGCCGCGGCGCAAGCCGCCGTGCAGACGCTGCTGCGCTGGGCCGGCGATGACCCGATGCGCGAGGGCCTGCGTGACACCCCGAAGCGCGTAGTCGACGCCTACGGCGATTGGTTCTCGGGATATTCCATCGACCCCGGAGCGTACTTACGGCGCACTTTCGAAGAAGTCGAGGGTTACGACGAAATGGTGGTGCTGCGCGATATTAGTTTCGAATCGTTTTGCGAACATCACATGGCGCCCATTATCGGTCGCGCACATGTCGGTTACCTACCCACCGATCGGATAGTCGGCATCAGCAAGCTCGCGCGAGTCGTCGAGGGTTATGCGCGCCGCTTTCAAGTGCAGGAGAAGCTCACTTCGCAAATCGCCGGGTGCATCAACGAAGTTCTCAAACCGCGCGGCGTCGGGGTTGTGATCGATGCGGTTCATCAGTGCATGACGACGCGCGGCGTTCACAAGCGCGGCGTCTCGATGATCACGAGTAAAATGCTGGGCACTTTCCGCGCGGATGCCAGCACGCGCGCGGAGTTTTTGCGCTTCATCGACATCGAGGGGCGCTCTCAACGCTGATCAGTCCGCTTGCGCTCGGCGGCGGTGCGTACCGGCATCAAGTCGACCGAGAAGCTATATTTGTGCTTCTCGCCCGGCTGCAGCGCACCGACGCCGACCACGTGGCGCGCAATTTTCTCGCCCCGCTCGTTGGTGATCGAGATCACCACGCAGTATTCGCAACTCTCGTCGCGCTTGGCGTGACGAATCGATCCTTCGATGCGCATCGCCGGCACCGACTCCGCTTGCGGCTCCGCATTCGCGGAACTGAAGCGCAGATGGTGCTGGCACCCCGGGCATATATTGGCGCTCTGCAGGACGACCGCCTTGCAGTGGGGACAAATTCGTGTCGCGCCTAAGGTGCCGGCCCGAGCGACGCTCATTGCTAGCTGCCGCCGCCCACCAAGCCCGGTTTAACCTTTATCTTCTCGTCCTCCCAACCGAATTCGACGTGCCCGCGCATCCGCGAGCCGGCCGCGACCGTAATAGATCCTGCCTTCACGTCACCGACGATGACGCCCCCTTCCTGCACATCGACTCGTTTGGCGGATTCGATGTTGCCCTGAAGCTCGCCACCGACCACCACGATGCTGGCCAACACTTGGCCGGTCAAATGGGCTCCGGATTCGATGCTGAAATTACCGTCGATGCGTACGTCGCCCTTGAAGCGGCCAGCCATACGCACGTTGCCGGAGCCCTCGATCTTGCCCTCGATGTTGAGATTCGCGGCAATGACGGATTCCCCGCCCTCCGATGAAGTCTTGGGCGTGGGGCGGCGCGGCGAAACGGCCAACGCCGGATCACTAATGTTGCGCTCCGGCAAATGCCGTTCCGGCAGCGCCGCCGACGGGGAAACAACAGAACCCGAGGTGGCGGGGGTGGGTTTTTCGTTCCAAAGCGCCATAAGTTAATTCTCCATTGATATGGTGACTAAAGCGTACACGCTAACGCTAAAAAATGTCATCGGACGACTGTCTTATATTGGAGACGGTGGCCCTCACCGGCGGCCCATACGGGAGTCCCCTACAAGACGGCGGCCGGGATACCAATTCCATCGGCCGGCGACGCTCATGAACGCGGGAACCACGAAAGCTCGAATCACGCTGGCATCGACCAGTACGGCGACGCACAGGCCTACCCCGATCATTTTTAGCGTCGGCAGATCGGCGCTCGCAAATGCGCCGAACACGACGGTCATGATCAAACCGGCCCCGGTAATGACCGGTGCGACCGCAGCAAGACCGGCGACGGTGGCGCGATTGTTGTCGCAGTCCTTGTGGTACTCGCGCTGAATGCGGAACAACAGAAACAATTCGTAGTCCATGGATAAACCGAAACTCAGGCAAAAGATCATCAACGGTACTTCGAGCGGAATTGAGGAGAACGGATGTTCCAGCCCGACGAGGCCGTGCAGCCAGCCGAATTGAAATATCGCGACGACCACGCCGTAGCCCGCGCCGATGGCCATGGAATTCGCGACCACCGCTTTGAGCGGCAACAGATAGGATCGAAAGGCGGCAAACAGCAGCACCAGCGTCGTGAGCATGACGAAGCCGAAGACTTTCGGAAAACTGCCCCACATCTTGTCGCTGAAATCATTGTTGTAGGCCGGTGTGCCGCCGATCGTCACCGTGAACGGGCCGCCTGGAACGACGGCCGCGAGGTCGCGTGACAATTGCTGAATTTCCTTCATCGAAAGACCGCTCGCGGGCGTGATCTCGAACAGCGCGGCGCGGCCATCGTTGCTCAGGAATAGTGCGCGGCGCGCGGCATCCGCTTTCGGCGGCAGCGGCGAGGCCACGCTCGCGATCCTTCGATTGCCCTCGAGCCGCGCCTGGTACTCGGCCAGATACTCGAGATGGGCGGCTCCGAGTATCGGTTGTTGATCCGTCGAGCGCACCAATGCTTGCACGATGAGGTCCGCGTTACCAGACCCATGCGCGGCGAGCATGTCGGCGCCGATACGCGATTCGAGGCTCCGCGGCAGAAACCACCGTTCGTGGCTAAAGCCGCTGTGAGCGCCGAGCGCCGGCAGTGCGAGCAACGCCACGAAACCGGCGGACACGAGCAATGTACGTAGCGGGCGCCGCAAGATCCACTGCGCAAGCCGCGCCCAAAAAGTCTTGTCCGCACTGCGCCGAACCGTCGAACGGCGAATGATCGGCCATTTGTCGATCGCTGGCCCAAGCAGGGCCAAGCAGGCAGGCAGCAAAGTCAGCGCGGCCAGTATCGAGACCAGAACCACCAAGGCGCCGCCGATGCCGACGCTTCGGGTCTCCAATATAGGGCTGAATAGCAAGCCGAGAAGGCCGATCGCCACGGTGGAACCCGACCACAGAATGATTGATCCGGCCTCCGCCACGGTGGCGGCGACCGCATCCTTAGCCGGTGTGTGCAGTAGTCGCTCGCGATAGTCCTTCACCATCAGCAGCGAGTAGTCGATGCCGATCGCGAGTCCGATCATGGTGACGACATTGCCCAGAAGATTCGATACCGGCAACAGATGGGCGAGCAGAAATGCCAAACCCAATGACACCATCGTGGTCGCCAAACCCATGAGGAACGGCAGGCCGGCAGCGATCAATGTGCCGAATGCCAGTAACAGGATGGCGAGCGTCAACGGCAGTGCGCGCCTCTCGGCGTGATCGCCGCCCTCCGCGCTCGATGTATTGATGTCGTAGCTCACCGCCGGGTCGCCCGTCACGGCGATGACGGACTGTGGATCGAGTTGCAGCAATTGCGCGCGCAGCGGGATGATTGCGGCGCGCACTTTGGGCACGGCCCGCTGCTGCGCCGGCACCTCGGTTGCTGCGAGCCCGACCAACATCATCGTTTGATGCCCGTCGGGCTCGCGCAATTGCGGATCGTGCATATCTGCGTAGGCTGCGACCTGTTTCACCTCAGGCAGTTGACGCAGAACGCGTGCCGCTTCGCGGTTCCACTTCAGGAAGGCAGCGTCGTCGCTCGAGTATCGCGGACTTAAGATGACGACGATCAACGGGTCGAGAAAAGGATTGTTGAATTCGGTCCGCAAGGCGTCGCTGACCGCTTTGGAATCACTCCCGTACAGACCCGCCGTGCCACCCTGCGCCGCGTCCGGAAATCGACCACCCCCCCACACGCCAAGCGCTATGACGATCGCCCAGCCGGCAAGGAAACGGCGCGGATGCTTTCCGATGTATTGGCCGAGCCGGTGGAAGGCGGAATTCATGAAATCGATCTCCTGCTTAGGGCTTATCGCGGGCCGCGTCGAGCAGGCCGCACACTTCGCGCACTCCCTGCAGGATGCGCGGCGCCATTCGGCCGACCAGCGACGGGTCCACGGTGAACACGTGATGTCTGCGCACCGCGCGAAGGTTGCCGAAACGGCTCCACT
>PMMB01000139.1:11837-13736 GCA_003165495.1 Gammaproteobacteria bacterium
GAAAACATTGTCGCCGCCGCACAGCGACAGCACTTCGCTGACCACGTGCCCGCCCGACAATGTGTACAACGGCCGGTCCCACACCTGGTAAAAGACTTTGAGCCGCGGGCGCGCCGCATACTGTGTACGCAGCTGCGCGAGTTCAATCTGGTAGCGGTGCGCGGCTGCGGCCGCCACCGATTCGGTACCGGCGAACCGGCCGAATTCGAGTATCGTCGTACCGATGTCGTCCAGGTGGTGCTGATCGGTGATATACAGCTTCAAGTTCAGGCGTTCCAGTTCGGCCTTGCGGCGTGCGGGCGTGCCTGAGTCCCATAGCACGATCAGTGTGGGCTTGAGTTTCAACAAGTTTTCGACATCGAGCGCTGCCGGTTCGCCGACACGTGCAATGCCGGCAACAGCCGCAGGGTAGTCGCTGGAATCGTCGACACCGACGATTCGGTCGCCGGCGCCGGCGGCAAACAACAATTCCGTGATATGCGGACTCAAGCTGATGATTCTCGGCGCTGTTTCAGCCGCGCCGGCCCAGTGCATCCCGCCGGCCCAAACGGCCGCGCCAACCAGCGTGAGCGTCAAATTCAAAATGCAGGTGTGCCGGATCGCCATGTCGGCATGGACTATAATGTGGCCGCACGAAAAATGGGGCGTTAACTCTTGTTTCAGCAACTTAAGCTGTTGGGCGCGGATTCAATTCTCGGGCTGATGGCGAAATATCGAGCCGACTCCTCGCCTTTGAAGGTCGATCTCGGTGTGGGCGTGTACCGCGACCTCAGCGGCAATACCCCGGTGCTCGCCTGCGTGCGTCGAGCGGAGCAGGCGGTCTTGACTGCGCAAACCACGAAATCCTATGTGGCCGCTGCGGGGCGCGAGGAATTCAACAGCGCGGTGGAAAAAATGGTCCTTGGGCCGGCGCATGCCGCTCGCCGGGACCGGCGCGCGCGGACCGCCCAGACGCCCGGGGGCTGTGGTGCCCTGCGGGTGGGCGCAGAACTGATTCGCGCGGCCGTCCCCGCCGTTACGGTTCACATCAGCGATCCGACGTGGGGCAATCACACGCCCTTGTTGGGAAGTTCGGGCCTGCGGCTCGAACGCTACCCCTATTACGATGCGGCCGCGCACCAGCTGCGCTTCGACGCGATGCTCGAGCGCCTCGACCGTGCTGCGCAAGGCGACGTAGTCTTGATNNCACGCCTGTTGTCACAATCCCACCGGCGCCGATCTCGATCCGGCGCAGTGGCAGGCGTTGGCTCAATTGTTGACGCGTCGACGCCTCGTCCCATTTCTGGATCTCGCGTATCAGGGATTCGCCGTCGATCTGGATGCCGACGCTGCCGGCGTGCGCCTGGTCGCCGAACAGGTTCCGGAAGCGCTGATTGCCATATCATTTTCCAAAAATTTGGGCCTGTATCGGGAGCGCGTCGGCGCGTTGATCGTGATCGGTGAAAACGAGACCCGCGCCGATGCGATGCAGAGTCATGTACTGCAAATCGCGCGCAGCATTTATTCGATGCCGCCCGACCACGGTGCCGCGATAGCCGCCCACATTTTTGCGAATCCAACCCTCACGGGGGAATGGATCGAGGAACTTGGCCTCATGCGCACGCGGATAGCCGAAATGCGCGGACTGCTCGCCCAGCAGCTGCGCAAGGCAACCGGAGCTGCGACGTTCGATTTCATTCGCACGCAGCACGGCATGTTTTCCTTGCTCGGCGTTTCGGCCCAAGCGGTAGAGCGCTTGCGCGACAAGCACCATATTTACATGACGGCGGACAGCCGTATGAATCTCGCCGGCATCATGCCCCACAACGCGAGTTACGTCGCCGAGTCTATTGCCGCAGAACGTCTAGGTTGAGCGCGCAAGCGCCTTGACTACTTGGGCCGGCTCTTGAATCGCTGCTG
>PMMB01000244.1:0-814 GCA_003165495.1 Gammaproteobacteria bacterium
TTCACCGACGTAGGTAATGCGCGAGGCGCGCACCAGGGCAAACCCAAGCTCGATCACCTGGCTGGTGGCGAATGGGAAGGCCGCGTCCGACACATCGTTCGGAGTGAGCGATTGCAGCAATTCTCGCGCCTGCGGCCCCATCACCGACAGGACGCCCATCCCGGAGGTGACATTGGTCAATACGCAGTTCGCGCCCGTATCGATGTGCCGCTGCAACCAGTTGAAGTCCTTGCTTTCGGTTTCCGCGCCGGTCACGATCAAATACGCCGTCTCGCTCAACCGCGTCACGGTGAGATCCGCTTCAATGCCGCCTCTGTCGTTCAGCCACTGTGTATAGATCACTTTCCCGGGCGCAACGGCAACATCGTTGGCGCAGACCCGATTGAGCACGCGGGCGGCATCCAAGCCTTCGAGTCGAAACTTTGCGAACGAGGATTGGTCGAAAAGACCGACGGCCGTTCGCACCGCACGGTGTTCGTTCGCGCTATGTTCAAACCAGTTCTGGCGGCCATAGCTGTATATGTACCGGGGCAGCACCCCGGCGGGTGCATACCAGTTGGCGCGCTCCCAGCCGAACGCTTCGCCGAAACACGCGCCCGCCGCGGCCAATCGGTCATGCAGCGCCGATTTGCGCACACCTCGCGCCGTTTCGTATTGGCGGAAGGGCCAATGCGTCGCGTACAGCAACCCTAGACTTTCCGAGACTCGCGCCCGCAGGTATTGGCGATTGATCTGGAACGGCATATTGCGCCGTACGTCGACCTCCCACAGATCGACCGGCGGGTGTCCGTCGCGGATCCATTCGGACACGACT
>PMMB01000244.1:854-4591 GCA_003165495.1 Gammaproteobacteria bacterium
TGGTAGCGCACGTCGGGCGTAAAGCTTTCGGGGCCGCAAAAGAACTTTTGAATGCCGGCTTTTTCCAACGCCGGGATCCGGCGCATCGCGTCGAGCAGCACCGGCTCGAAGTGACTGAAGTCGCCGGCGATCTCACCGAAGGAAAAATCATCGGGAATTCCATCGGCTCCCCACGGACGAGCGTGGGGTTCGAATGCGCCGACGAGCAATTTTCCGGCGTCGTATTTGAAGTAGCTGCAATGATCGTAGTCGCGCAGCACCGGCATATCGGGCGAAAGACCGGGTACATCCTGGAACAATACGTAGTAGTGCTCGCAGGCATGCAGAGGTACGGTCACGCCGATGGCGGCGGCAAGATCGCGGGTCCACATCCCGCCGCAAAGAACGACGTAGTCGGCATCGATGCGTCCGCGGTCCGTTTGCACGCCGCTCGCGCGTTGTCCGTCGTGGTGTATGGCGGTGACTTTGAGGTCCTGGAAAATCTGCGCGCCGCGGCTGCGAGCGCCTTTGGCCAAGGCCTGCGTAATATCGACGGCATTGGCATAGCCATCGCTCGGTATGTGAATGCCGCCGATGACGTCCTCGAGATTGGCGAGCGGATACAGCGAGTGAATCTCCTTTGGCCCCACGACGTTGACCGCCAGACCGAATACTTTGGCCATCGAGGCATTGCGCTTCAGCTCTTCCATGCGGCCCGGCGTGGTGGCAAGAGACAGGGAGCCGCATTGGCGATAGCCGGTCGCCTGTCCGGTCTCCGCTTCGAGACCGCGGTACAACTCGCCCGTGTAGCGTGCCAGTTGCGTCATGTTGATGCTCTGGCGTAACTGGCCGACAAGGCCGGCCGCGTGCCAGGTCGTGCCGCTGGTCAGCTGTTTGCGTTCGAGCAGCACGATGTCGCTCCAGCCCATTTTGGTCAGGTGATAAGCGACGGAACAACCGATGACGCCGCCGCCAACGATGACGGCCCGCGCGTGTTTTGGCAGATCCAAAGCCATCGTCTAAACCCTCATCCGCGAATTGTCCGGATCGAAAGCCGCAGCTCCAAGGACTATCGCGGCGCGCCGCTCGCCTTGGATGAGCACCTCGAAGCTGCTCCCCGGCGTGGCGAATTCAGGTGCAACGCACGCGAACGCGAGGCTTTTCTTGACACGGTGCCCGTACGCGCCGGACGTGGTCACGCCAATGCAGCGATCCTGGACCAGCACCGGCTCGCCGCCGCGCGCATCCGTGTCGCTCGCCGCAACCTCGGCGTAGATGATTTTGAAAGGACGCGCTGCCTGATCGAGCGTTGCCGCCTTGCCGATAAAGTCGGTCTTGCTGAAATTGATGAATCGCGACATATCCGCTTCCAGCATGTTCAATTCGTTGGTCAGTTCGGTGGACCACGCTTTGTAGCCTTTTTCGATCCGCATGGTATTGACCGCGTACAAGCCATAATTTGCGATTCCTAATTTCCGGCCGCCCTCCCATATGGCATCGTACAGAGCCGGCAACGATCCGATCGGCGGATGCAGTTCCCAGCCGAGCTCGCCCACATAGCTGACTCGGAGCGCGCGCACCGGCTGTCCTAATATCCGGATCTCGCGGGCCCGCAGCCAGGGGAACGCATCGTTGCCGAGATCCGCATCGGTCAACAGACTTAAGAGCTCGCGGGAACGCGGTCCGCTCACCACGAGCACACCGCGATCTTCGGTGACATTCTCGATCCGGACCGACTCGCCGGGCGACAAACTCATGGTCAAGAGATCCCGATCGCGCAGCTCCGCGGCGGCGGCCGACAGTGCGTAGAACCGATCGTGGTCCAGCCGGGTGATCGTCATCTCGCCTTGAATACGTCCGCCCGGCGACAACAGGTGCACGAGCGCGATACCTCCAACCTTGCGCGGTACTTGGTTGGCGCAGACGCGATTGAGAAAGGACTCAGCGTCCCGCCCGCTGATGTCGTATTTGGCGAATCCCGTCAAATCCAAGACGCCGACACGCTCGTGCACGGCCGCGACCTCATCTCGCACGACATCAAAGACATTGTTGCGCCGGTAGCCGTAGTTCTCGACGCGGCCGTCGAGCGAGAACCATTTGGGGCGCTCCCAGCCGAAAGTTTCCGTATGCACACAGCCTAGGGTTAGAAGCCTGCCATGCAGCGGACTCGTTTTCCGCGGGCGTCCCGCCATTTCTTCTTCGCCGGGTCTGCGCGTGGTGAACGTCAATCGATAATCCAGGAACACTTTGTCGCGCACATATGCCGCGTCGGCAAATGCTCCGAAGCGGCGCGGGTCGAATTCCGCCATGTTGATCTCGGCATCGCCGTGCAGCATCCACTGCGCCAGATATTTGCCGCAGCCGCCGCCTTGCGCGATTCCGAAGGAGGTTCCGCAACACATCCAGAAATTTCTTAAGTTCGCGGCCGGCCCGAGCAAGGGCGCGCCGTCGGGTGTGTGGGGAATCGCGCCGTTGATGACGCGCCGGATTCCCACCTCGCCAAAGATCGGCATGCGCTCGATGGCTCGCTCGAGCCACGGCGCGATACGATCCAGGTCGTCCGGAAACAATTCGTTGGAGGCTTCCCATTCGGGGAAGCCTCGCGGCGCCCAGGCTTCGTGCAGCCCGGTGCTCTCATAGACGCCCATCAAGCCGGATTTCTGCTCCTGCCGGAAATAGCCGGACGTGTAGGAATCGCGCATCACCGGAATTTCTTCGCTGCGCTCCATGAACGCCGGAATCGGGTGAGTCACGACATAGTGGTGCTGCATGTTCGTGATGGGCGCGTCGGCACCGACCATCGCGGCGACTTGGCGCGCGTAGCAGCCGGCGGCATTGACCACCATCTCGGCAACGATGCTGCCTTTTTCGGTGACCACTTCCCATTCACCGTTAGGCCGCCGGCGAATGTCGATGACGCGATTGTGGCGCACCACGGTCGCCCCCAAGTCGCGAGCGGCCTTGGCCAGCGCATTGCACAGACCGGACGGGTCGCCATGTCCATCATCCATGGTCCAAGCAGCGGCGATCACATTATCCGTTGTCAGGAACGGGTTCAGACGTTTGATCTCCCCGAGCCCAACGATCTCCATGCGAAAGCCGACGCTCTTCGAATACCCGTACACATACTTGAGCCACGCGAGTTCGTGGTCGTTGGTCGCGAGCCTTAAGCCTCCACAGGGGTGCCAGCTCACGTACTGCCCGGTTAGCGCTTCGAGCTTCGGATACAACTCGTTGCTATAGGCGTGGATTTTCGCGAGGTTGTAGCTGCCGGTAATGTTCGGGCATTGACCTGCGGCGTGCCAGGTGGAGCCTGACGTGAGCTCGCCTTTTTCGATCAATACCGTGTCGGTGCAGCCCTCCAAGGCCAGATGGTAAAGCAGGCTTGCGCCCATCATGCCGCCACCGACGACGACCACGCGTGCGTTTGTTTTCATGCAGACCCGATCGAGTTAGGCGAGTGGGGATTTGGCCACAATAAATTGATCGCTAGCAGGCATACAACCCAGTATTTTGGTACCTTTGGCCATAAAATTTTAGTCTGAGGCCCTTGTGACCCAAATCCGCCCGGTCGTTGGTTTGCCGACGTTGACGTGGCTACGGGCGTTCGAGGCCGCCGCCCGGACGTCCAGTTTTACCGCCGCGGCGGCGGAACTGAACCTGACCTCGGGCGCCATCAGCTACCAAATCCGCGCGCTCGAGGCACATCTGGGATTCGCGTTGTTCGAGCGCCTGCCGCGAGGCGTCAAGCTCACCCC
>PMMB01000244.1:4636-9212 GCA_003165495.1 Gammaproteobacteria bacterium
CTGTGGCTTGCGCCCAAACTTCCCGCGTTCAGCATCGCCAATCCGTCCATCGACGTGCGGCTGTCTTCGGTGATTTGGGACAACGCCGTTCTCGACGAAGCCACCGATTTGGAAATTCGTTATGGTTCGGGTCACTGGCATGGTTACCGGTCAGAGCTCTTGCTGAATCAGAACATCTTACCGGTTTGCAGTCCGACTCTATTGCGGGCCGCGCAGTCGAACGGGGATCCCGCAATCTTGCTCTCGAGGCATCTGATCCACATCATGGGCTACGAGAATCATTGGCTGAAAGTGCGGCAGGTGCTGGAACTCGCGAATGCCCCGGCGAGCGAGGGTCCAACGGTCGACACGACGATTGCCGCATTGGAACTCGCGGCGGCCGGCGCCGGCGTCGCACTGGCGCACGGTATTTTTCTGGGCGCGTACTTAACCACGGGGCGGTTGGTGAGTGCGATGCCGCAGGAATTTGCCGACGATAATTCCTACTTTGTGATCACGCCGGAGCGCCCCCAGCGAATCCGCCGGGAAGTCCAGCTGTTTCGCGATTGGTTGGTCGCCGTCGCGTTGACTTGAGTAGATGTTAGTGAGAATCGTTCGCGCTCCCGTGTGCACAATTAATATTTATTTATGACAAATGCTCGGGGAAAGCGGGAAGATGTCCCGAGTCTTTCACCCATAGGATTATTACGATGCAACGCAAGATTTCACGTCGAGCTATCGTTAAAGGCGGACTGATCGCCGGCGCTTTCATTCCTGCCATCGGTCTCATGGCCACTACCGCGAACGCCGCGGGTCTTCCCCCGTTGGATCCCAAGGATCCAACCGCGGTGGCCTTGGGTTTCGTGACCGATGCCACCAAGGTCAATGCCGCCGCGAATGCAACATACAAGCCGACGCAAAAATGCAGCAACTGTGCGCAATTCCAAGGGAAGGCGGGCGATGCCACCGCAGGCTGCAATATCTTCGCAGGCAAGAGCGTACCGGCGGGCGGCTGGTGCAAGGTCTGGGCGCAGAAGCCCAGCGCTTGAGGTTCGCGTCGAACTACCTGGGCGCGTGAATCGCGCCCGGGTGCGGCGTTAAGTTCCGACCGGGCTCACGGAACGGCGAGCTGTTTTGCGCCAATGTGTGGGTATGTGGCGCCACCCCATCCTCAAGGCAGTCCTGCTGGTCTACATCGGCTGGGGAGGGTGGAATTGGTTTTCCAACCGCCCGATTCATCCGCCGGACGGCGTGCTCGCCGCGGACGATCCACAGCAAACGAATGTGCTGAGCGGCGACAAAGTGCATGTCGGGCGCTGGACCTTGACGGTGCGCGCCGACTATCAGATTACCGCTCGCATCCTGGCCCGCGAACGCTACCGTTTCGACGCGCTGTCAGATCTGGTCCCCGAAGATCTGGCCCTGGGCTGGGGACCCATGTCGGACAATCGAATACTGCGCGCGATCGATATTTCGCAATCCAATCGGTTCTACTACTGGCGCGCGCCCGCCAGCTCACCGCTGCCCAAGGATTCGATCATCATCCATAGTGCCAATACGCACGTGGTCCCGCAAAATCCGACGATTGCCCGACAGCTGTCGAGGCTGCGGCCGGGTCAAATCGTCACTTTGTCCGGTGAGTTGGTTGACGGCGTGCGCGATGATGGCATGTGGATCAGGACCTCGCTGGTACGCAACGACACGGGAGCGGGCGCATGCGAAGTGTTATTGGTCAGCGATGTCACAACGCTGCCTCAATGAGCCTGCCGGCATTGAGTCGGATGGGCTGCGTCCTCACCAATTTCGGGCGGGGGTTTCAGGGCGCATAAACGATCTTGCCGCCGACCATGGTCGTGACCACGCGCGTCTTGCCGATGCTCTCGAGCGGTGCCGAAAAAATATCCTGCGACAGGACGGCGAGGTCCGCCAGCTTGCCCACTTCGAGCGTGCCGACTTGGTTTTCGGAAAAGGCAGCGAATGCAGATCCTCGAGTATAAGCGCGAACCGCATCGACCACGGTGATCCGCTCCTCCGGGATGTAGATCGCGCCGGTGGCGACGGCACCGCCTTGGGCCGCGCCGTCCAGGGGCCCGCCGGCAATGTTGGCGGTATCGGCGGATTTCCACACTTGTCGCGTGGCGGTCTCTTGGATCGAGACGAACGGGTTGGGGGGCCAGGTGCACGGCCAGTCGCTGCTGAATGCGAGGACGGCACCGCTTTGTTGCAAAGAGTGCCATCGGTCGGACGGCACTTCATCCGCGGGATCGAAGTTGCCGCCGTCTTCGCCGCAGCAGAATGAGGGCTGCATGTCGGCAATCACCGCGAGCCGCGCGAAGCGCGGCAGGTCGACCGCATCGACGAGATCCGCGTGTTCGATGCGCAGCCGGCGGTCGCGCTGGCCATGCGCCTTCTCCAGACGCTCGTAGGTATCCAGAATCATGTGCACCGAATCGGCGCGCAGCGCATGCGTCATGATTTGATACCCGCGCGCATCGAGTTCCATGACCAGAGTCTCGTAGTCATGGGGCGTATAAACGAGCGGTGGAATCAGCCCGGTACCGCCGTCGGCAAAGAACTTCACCAAGTTCGCCGACACCCAGTCATCGTGATAGAGCTGCCGCGCCCGCTCCAGATCGGCCAGAAAGCCCGGCGTCAGGTGATGCTGCACGGCGACCGACCCGAAGCTCGTGCGCGTGCGCACGGTGAGCGCGCCGCGGTCGCGCAGGGTGCCGTAGAGCTCGATCTCGGCCAGATCGCCGGTGGCGTTGACGACGCTGGTGATGCCCAGACTGTTCAAGTACCGCGTCGCGGCTTGGACCATCGTCAATTTTTCCTCGAGCGGCACGCGGACGGCGACCGCACGGGCGGCGAGCTCCATGGCCGCCTCGAGCAGCACACCGCTAGGATGTCCGCTGGCGTCGCGAATCACGCCACGTTCTTCGTCGCTGTCGGCGACCGGCTGATCGGTGATGCCGGCCATCTTCAGGGCGGCGGAGTTCAACCATAGCGCATGCTCAGACGTGTTATGGATCACGACCGGTCGGTTCGCCACGGCACGGTCCAGCAGCGCGTGCGACGGGGCCGTTGGCGGCGCAGTGCTGAAGTCCGCGCGACCGAAAAGAACGGCGTCATGCGGATGGGCCGCGGCATACGCCTTCAATCGCTCGACCAAAACGTCCGGTTTCTCCGGCGTGATGCTGGCCTCAGGGGTAGAGAGGTTCATGCCGTGGAGCGCGTACGCACCGTACAGCATATGGGTGTGCGAATCGACGATCCCGGGGATGACAGTTTGTCCGTGTAGGTCGATCACCTGAGCGCGACTGCCGCGCAAGGCTAGGACGGCCTCATCCGTGCCGACGGCCTCGATACGCGTTCCGCTGACGGACAGAGCCGACGCCCACGGTGCCTGAGGGTTGCCGGTGTAGATGTGACCGTGGATGAGGAGCGTATCGCCGGCGAGCGCCGGACCCTGCCAGCCCAACGCGATCAGCATCGCGCAAACACCTACCTGCCGACCTAGATTCATGTACGATTCCCCCTCGCCAAAAAGTATAACCAGAACGGAGGCGGAGTGTGGGCCAGTATCGGGTCACGCGCTTGTCATTCTTAAACGCCTCGGTGTGCCCGTTCAGTTGCGTGCGTGGCGGGCAACGTTTGCCGGCCCGGATGCGGGTGCGCTGATCGTCGAGCTGAGCAGAGCGCCCCGCGGGGAGCGATTGTTGCGGCGATAAACGGGGCGGTAAAGTAGAGTGTGCCAGCCATCGCAACCTCCCTGTGTTTGCCCCCATGAGTATTTGGACCGCTATTAAGGATCCGCTGCAAGGAAAAACCTCGTTAGCTAAGGTGTTTTGGCTCTATGGGCTAGTGGGTTCCATTCTGCTGAGCGCGATTGGCTTGGCTGTCGATCCCGGCAATGAGTTCGCCATGCGGGTCTACATCGTGTTCGGCCTCCTATTTAGCGTCTACGTGACTGTCGCGACGTATCAGTGTGCAGGGAACTGCGAGTCAAAATTCCTGGCCCGGTTTGTCCGCCTCTCAGCAATCATTTCACTGCTAGCGCTGCCGGTGTTTGCGTATTTGGAATTCACGGGCGCCCTTGACCTGGCCCTTAAATCCGTGAGCGGCGAACTATGATCTCGGCGTGGTGAAACACCCCTTTCTGTTTCCGGCGCTGTGGCTGATGTGGGCGCTTTATTGGTGGATCCAGTCGCGCGGCGCTAAGGCAAATGTCTGGCGCGAGTCCGTGCCATCTCGCCTCATGCACGTCGTGCCGCTGGGGATGGCGGCGCTTCTTTTGTTCTTGCCAGCCGTGCCGGTGCTGGGACTTGATCAGCGGTTCTTGCCGTGGTCACGCGCGATATTCTGGGCGGGCTGGCTGTTGGCCGCCGCCGGATTGTTGTTCACTGTTTGGGCCCGCAGGCATCTCGCAAGCAACTGGAGCGCCGCTGTCACGCTCAAAGTCGATCACGACCTGATCACGAGCGGACCCTACGCGTTGGTACGTCATCCGATCTACACGGGCTTATTGCTGGGCTTCGCCGGCTCCGCACTGGCGCTCGGCGAATGGCGCGGCATCGTTGCGGTTGCCTTGGTGGGG
>PMMB01000119.1 GCA_003165495.1 Gammaproteobacteria bacterium
GTGCGCGCTCTGATCGACACGGGACCCCTGGAGCCGCGCGAGATCGGCGAGCTGTGCCGCATTTCCAGTCCCAGCCTTGCGGGCGTATTGTCGCGTATGGAAGAACTCGGCTACATCAAGCGGAGGCGACTCGATCATGATCAACGCCGGCTGCGCGTTTCACTCACGCCGCGCAGCCGCGCTTTGGCGGCCCGTATGGCCCCGCAGATCGAAGCGACGTACCGCGACATTGAGACGGTGATCGGGGCGGAGTTTTCGACGCGTTTCTATCGGGCACTCGACGAATTGATCGGCGCACTGTCGGTGCATGGGCCGAACGCGGCCGCGGGCGGGTAAAATAGAGTAAGAAACAGCAAGGGGCATCGGCGATGAGTACTGGAACGGCTTTCCTCAAGAACACCTGGTACGTCGCGGCGTGGTCGCACGAAATTGCCGCGAACGGCATGCTGGCGCGGACCATCACCCGGGCTCCGCTGCTATTTTGGCGCGACGGCGCGGGCGAGGTGGTGGCGCTCGATGATCGCTGCTGCCATCGCGCGGCACCGCTGTCGAAGGGGCGCCGCGAAGGCGAGAATATTCGCTGCATGTATCACGGATTGCTGTTCGACAAGACCGGTAAGTGCGTAGAGATTCCCTCCCAGGAATTCATCCCGCCGGCCGCCAAGGTGCGTGCCTACCCGGTGGTCGAGCGATTCAAATGGGTCTGGATCTGGATGGGCGACGCGGACAAGGCGGACCCCTCGCTGATCCCGGACACGCACACTGTGGACGATGCGCAGTGGCGCGGCACGCCGGGCTATTTGCACTACGATGCCAACTACCTGCTGATCACCGACAACCTGCTCGACTTTTCTCATCTGTCGTACGTGCACGAAACCACGCTGGGAGGCTCCGCTAAATACGCCGGTATTCGCCCCAAAGTGACCCGTAATGGGCGCAGCGTACGGGTGGAGCGATGGTTGATCGATGACGAGCCCGCGCCGTTCTTGCGCAAATTGAAAACCTGGCCCGGCAATGTCGATCGCTGGAATATCTACGATGTGGTGCTCCCCGGCGTGTTGTTGATGGACTCGGGGAGCGCTCCGACCGGCACCGGTGCGCCGCAGGGCGACCGCGTCGATGCGGCGCAATTCTTCGGCTGTCAGGCAGTCACGCCGGAAACCGAGAGAACCTCGCATTATTTCTTTCAACAATCGCACGGATTCGCAATCGACGATTCGTCGGTTACCGAGAACCTCCGGCAAAGCGTCCTCGCAGGATTTCAGGAAGACATGGATATCATCCTCGCACAACAGCATATCCTCGATCTCGCTCCCGATGCGCCCATGCTGGCGATGCGCATGGACACCGCCCTCGCGAGTTTTCGCACGATGGTGGAAAAGGCGATTGCCGAGGAGCGCGCCGCATGCGAGTAGCAGCGTGGCTCTTGGGGATATTCGTTTCGGCCGCCCCGGCTGCCACTTCCGACTGGCACGCGACCGTTCGCGATTTCGCGTCCAAGCACTTCAAGAATCCGGCATGGGGTTATTCGCACTCCATGCGCGACTATGCGCTGGCACGCGAATTGGCCGCCGCCGATCATGTGGCGCTCGATGATGATGTGTTGTTCGCGGCAGCCTATCTGCACGATATGGCGGCATTCCCGCCCTGGGAAAACGAAAAACTCGACCACTCGGACGTGGCTGCCGGCATCGTCGACACCGTCCTTAAGGGCGCGGGTTTCCCGATGGCGAAGATCGACGCGGTTCGCGGCGCGATTCGCACCCACATGTACTATCGAGATCCGGTCGGTCCGGAAGCGTTGTACCTGCATGATGCCGATGCCCTCGATTGGTTGGGAGCGATCGGCGTGGCACGAATCATGGCGCTCGTCGACCCGAAGGGCGGCGATCCTGACGGTCCGAAGGCGGTCAAGATGCTCGAGGACAATTTAAAAAGCGTCCCGCAGCGAGTGCTCTCCCCTGCCGGCCGGGCTCGGGTGGCGCAGCGCAAGGCCGAGTTGGAAGGATATCTAAAGGATTTACGGCGTGAATCGGAGAATTTTCGAACGCTGTAGCGGTTCGCCTTATTTCGGCGGGTCGCGATGAATCGGATCGATCCAGTACACCTCTTCCACTCGCTCCGCGGCGTCGATATTGAGGTTGACCACCACTGACTCGTTGTCGCTGCGAACCAGCACGCATTCGAGAGGTGTATCGCTCGAACGGTTGATCTCCTGGTGCGGCACATAGGGCGGCACGAAGATGAAATCGCCCGCATCCGCCTCGGCGATGAACTCGAGCCGGTCGCCCCAGCGCATGCGCGCCACGCCGCGCACCACGTAGATAACGCTCTCCAGCGCGCCGTGATGGTGTGCGCCGGTCTTGGCGTTCGGATGAATGATCACCGTCCCGGCCCAAAGCTTCTGCGCGCCGCGGGCCGCATTCACCGCCGCGGCGCGCAGCATGCCCGGCGTCTGCGGCGTGTTGCTGTCCAGCCGGTCGCTCTTGATGACTTTAACTCCGTCGATGCGCCAGTCGGGTTTTCGAGTATCCATCACTCAGCTGCGGGCGGCGACTTCGTCGATATGCTTGAGCAGATCGGCCGGATCCTCATAGACGCGGAAAGCGCCGGCGCGCGCCAACTCCTCTTCGCCGTAACCGCCCGATAACAAGCCCACGCCGAGCCCACGCGCGCGCTGCGCGGCGATCATGTCCCAGATACTGTCGCCGAGCACGAGCGAGTCCCGAATGTCGACGCCGAGTCGTTCGGCCGCTGTGAGGAACAGATCGGGATCGGGCTTGGCGTACTTGACCTGATCGCGCGTGACCACCGGCACTTTAGCCGGATCGACACCGAGCGCGGCGAGATTGTGTCCGGCGGTCTCCATGCGCCCGCTGGTTGCGATGGCCCAGGGTGTGCCTTGAGCAGTCAGGTAATCGAGCAACTCNNGAATACGCAGCCGTTCCAGACGCTCCGGCGTATTGTCGAACCCGGTCTCGCGCAACAGGATGTTCGTAAACAAACCGCCGCTCATGCCGATCTTGCGATGAATGCGCCATACCGACAGCGGAATGCCTTCCTGATCCAGCGAAGATTTCCATGCGAGCACATGCTGGTACACGCTGTCGATGAGAGTGCCGTCGAGATCGAAAAGAAATGCGGTCTTTTTGCGTGTCATGCGCGCCGGCCTCAAGGCTGCCGATCCGCCGGCCGCCGCATCGGTGCTGCAAGATAGCAGGCGAACTCTTTGACGAAATCGACCGAGACGCGGGCATGCACGCGGCCCTGCCGGTCGAGGAACTCGGCCTCCTCGTCCAAGGGCACGACCGCCCCGTGCCATACGTTGGGATGCAGGTACAGGCCGCGGCCGCCGTCGCACCAGAAAGTCACGAACTTTTCCGGTGTTACATCATCGCCCGGCGGCGCCAGCGGAATGACGAAACTCTGCCCGTTGAGGGGATAGAAGAGCTGGCCGCCGTCCGGATGATAGTTCGCGCGCCAGATCAGGGCGCGCTCGCGCAATCGGTCGCAGCTACCCGTCGCGGCCTCTTCCGGCCAGTTGCTCCAGCCGAATAAATAACTGTCGCCCACCGCGTTATTGCGCGCATACAGAGTCTCGCCTTTCCAGCAAAACTCGAACAGACCCTCGGTTACTCCGCCCTGATCACCGGAATTGAGGTCGATGGGCCGCCACCCTTGCGCCGGCCAGCGCACGATCTCGATGGGGAAGGTCTTCGGATCATCAACGAGACAACCATATCCCTTGAGACTGGCCTCGGTGGCGAGGACGATTGGAGTTTCATGCGCCCGCCGCACGCCGGTGGTCGGCACATAAGCGAATTCCCATTGACCGATATCCATGATGGCTATTATGCCGCGCGGCCGGCCGGCTTGTTGGCCGATTTGCTGCGACATAGTCACCGTGGACGATCAAGCGATTTTCAGCGGCAGGCTGCGCAAACGTTGTCCGGTGAGCGCATACACTGCATTGGCGACCGCCGGCGCAATCGGCGGCGTCCCCGGTTCGCCGACACCGCTCGGACTATCGCCGCTGGCAACGATCTCCACCTCGATTACCGGACATTCATCGATGCGCAGCGGCGCATAATCGTGAAAGTTGCTCTGTTGCACACGACCTTTCTCGATGGTGATCTCGCCGTGCAGCGCAGCCGACAAGCCATACACGATCCCGCTTTCCATCTGTTGGCGAATGAGGTTGGGATTCACGGGCACACCGCAGTCGACGACGCAGACAACCCGGTGCACGCGAATCTGCTTATCCGGGGTCAGCGAGACTTCCGCCACTTGCGCGACGACCGTGCCGAAAGAGCGGTGAATGGCGATGCCCCGCGAGCGCTTCGCGCCATCGACAGGCGTATCGAACGCCTGCCCCCAGTGCGCGAGCTCAGCCGCGCGACCCAGTACGCGCAGATGGCGTTCGTTTCCACGCAATAGTTCGGCGCGGAGCGCCACTGGATCGCGGCCCGAGGCGGCCGCGCACTCGTC
>PMMB01000102.1 GCA_003165495.1 Gammaproteobacteria bacterium
CATCTGTTGCATCACCGGGCCATTGAAGCGGTAAATAAAGAAGGAGAAGCGGGCCATGCCGGCGCGCAGGCGCTTCTCCAGTTTGCGCAACAGCGCCGCCTCGCGGGCCGGTTCGCGCAACGCGGTGTCGACCACGTCCACCGCCTGCTCCGCGCCACTCATCGCCAGGTACACGCCGGAGGAGAACACCGGATCGAGAAACGCGAAGGCATCGCCGACCAGCACCCAGCCCATGCCGCCCATCTGCGTCGAGTCGTAGGAATAGTTGCCGGTGACGCCTACCTCGTCGCCGATCAGTGCGGCGTGTTCGATGCGGCGCCACAGCGCTGGGCTCCGCTTCAGCGTGTCGAGCAGGAACTCCAGCGTGCGGCCTTTGCGCTGCTTGAGGTAATCCGGACGGCATACCGCACCGACGCTCATTACATCGTCGGGCAGCGGAATCATCCACATCCAGCCATGTTCGAAGCTGTAGATGCTGATGTTGCCCGCGTCCTCGCCCGCGCGCCGTTCGGCACCGCGAAAGTGGCCGAAGATGGCCGCGCTTTGATGCTGATCGCTCTTACGCCGCAGTTTCTTTTTCGAGGAAAGGAATGCATCGCGGCCGCTGGCATCGACCACGTAGCGCGATTGAATACGATAGCTGCGGCCGTCATCGCTACGCACATCGAGCCGCGATTCACGCGGACCGTTATGTTCTACCGCCATTACCTCGTGGCCTTCGCGCGCATCTGCACCGCATTCGCGCGCATGCTGGTAGAGCATCTTGTCGAAGTCCTGGCGCCACACCTGATATGCGTGCGGTGGACTGCTGCCGAGGGCACGGGAAAACGCGTAGGTGCTGTAGCCGCGTTCGTTGTCCGCCACGAAATCCGCACCCGACTTGCGCACGCCGAGCGCGCGCACCTTGTCCAGCACGCCGAGCCGCTCGAACACCGGAAGATTCATCGGCAGCAGCGATTCGCCGATGTGGAAACGCGGGTGATGCGCCTTCTCCAGCGCAATCACCTTGTGGCCGCGCCGCGCCAGCAATGCCGCGGCGGTGCTGCCAGCCGGGCCGCCGCCGATCACTGCCACGTCGCACAACTCGGTCGTCGTTACCACGGCGTACCCCCTTGGAACTTAGGTCATTTCTGATCCGAGTAAATCTTGATCAGGCGAAACAGAAAATCGCGGCAGTCCAGCAGAGACTTCACGCTGATGTACTCATTGAGGCCGTGAATGTGGCCGAGATCGGGGCCGGCGAATAAGGGTTCGATGCCATATGTCGGGATACCCGCCGCGTTCAAGAACTCACCGTCGGTCGCGCCGGGCTGCAAGATCGGCACTACCGGCACACCGGGAAAGAATTCCGCCGTCAGCTTCTCAACCGGCGCCAATATTTGTGGCGTCAACGGCGGCGGCGGTGAGCTCGGTCCGCGAGTCTCCAGTGTCGCGACCTTGACGGCCCGGTCGGCGACCAGTTCCTCGAGCTTGAGGCGCACGGCGTCCGGAGCGACCCCCGGGAAAATGCGGCAGTTGATATTGGCCCTGGCGCGCTGCGGTAGCGCATTGGTGGCATGGCCCGCGTCGAGCATGGTCGCGACGCAGGTGGTGCGCAGCGTCGCGTTCCAACTCGGATCCTTGGCAGAAACGAGCGTGATCGCCTTGGCGTCATTCGGGTTCTTGACCAGCGCGCGCATGGCATCAGCCACTTCGGTATTGCCCTTGGCCGCTTGGATCTTCGCCATGCCGGTAAAATATGCCCGGTTGCCGTCGGTGAACTGCGCTGGGAATTCGTACCCCTCGATGCGCGTCAACGCCGCGGCAAGGCGGTAAATGGCATTGTCCTTGAGGGGACGAGAGCTGTGTCCGCCGGGGTTGGTGACTTCCAGCCGGAAGTTCTGCGCTGTCTTCTCGCCGGCCTGGATTTCCATAGCCACCTTGTGGCCTTCGGCATCCAACTCGCCGAATGCGCCCTCATTGACGGCGAAGGCGGCGTCGATCAGATCGCGCTGATTGTCCACGAGCCATTGCGCGCCGTTGAATGCGCCGGCAGTTTCCTCGCCGCAGGTGAGGGCGAGTTTGATCGTGCGCCGAGGCCGGTAATTCTCCTGTTTGTAGCGAATTAAGGTGTCCACCCAAATCGCCGCTTCGGCCTTATCGTCGATGACGCCGCGGGCGTAGAACACGCCGTTCTCTTCGACGAGCTTGAACGGATCGCGGGTCCAGTCCTCGCGCTTCGCCTCGACCACATCGATGTGAGCGAGCAGCAATATTGCCTTGAGCTTTGGGTCTCGGCCGGGATAGAAGGCCACCAAGCCGCCTTCCTTTGGGTGATCCGGCGCCGCAAACGGGTGCAGGTCGGCGTCGGCGAATCCGGCCGCTTTCAGGCGAGCGGCCATACGCTGCGCCGCCAGCGTGCAGTTGCCGCTCGATAGGGTGGTGTTGGTTTCGATGAGTTCTTGATACAGCTCGCGAAAATTCGATTCGCCGGCGGCGTTCTGCGCGCCGGCGTGCAGGCTGGTGGCCAGCAGGGCAATCGCGGCTGCGGCGGTCAAGGCTTTGTGCATGGGAGAGATCCTCGTTACTACCCACGCTATGGTAGTTGAATCACCCGTGCATCGACAGGTCGACGTAGTAAAGTGCTCGGCTCATGCTGTACCGAAGTTTATTGATGTCTTGCATCGCCATTGCGGCGCCGATCGACGCAATTGCCCAATCTGCAGCTGCTCCCGACAGCGCGGAACCCGGTTCTGCCGAAGAAATTGCCAAAGCCACGACGGAGCCTCGTTTTCTCTCGCCTTGGGTTGCGTATCTTCCCGCATCCTCCACAGTCCCTTCGCCGCGCGCTTTTTTGGGACGAATCCCGGGGGCACCCGGAGAGTTCGTCGATTCCGCCAAAGCCTATGCGTACAGCCGTGCACTGGCGGCGGCATCGCCGCGTGTGCGGGTTTTCACCATTGGCCGCTCCGAGGAAGGCCGTGACATCATTCTATTGGTGATCGCCGATGAAAAGGGCATCCAGAATTTGGATGCCCTGAAATCCGCCAACGCCGCACTGGCGGATCCCCGCACGATCGATGCCGCATCCGCGGAGCGTTTGATCGCCGGTTCGCGTCCCTTCTACTACTTCAACGCGGCACTGCATTCGGATGAAACCGGGTCCACCGAGTCGGTTCTCGAACTCGCGTACCGATTGGCCGTGTCCGATCAGCCGATGATTCGCCGGATTCGAGAGAACTTGGTGGTGCTGATAAACCCCGTGTCCAATCCCGACGGGAGGGACAAGCAGGTCGAATGGTTCTACCGGTTTCTCAAAGGTAAGACCGATCGCGACACGCTGCCGCGTCAGTCGCCGCCGTACTGGTCCAAGTACGCATTCGTCGACATCAATCGCGACGCGCATCAATTGACCCATGAAACGACCAAGGCCGTGAGCCGCATGTTTTTCGAATGGCACCCGGTGGTTGTTCACGACTTGCATGAGAGCAACCCGTTGCTCCTGACGTGGAACGGGACGGGACCTTATAATCCCAATATAGACCCCATCACGTTCAGCGAATTCCTGGCTTTGAGCTTTCACGAAGTCGAGACCATGACCGGCCTCGGCATGCCCGGCGTGAGCACCTGGAATTTCGGCGATGGCTTTGGGCATATGTTTCTCGACTCGGTGGCCATGAACCACAACGCCATCGGTCGCGGATATGAAACGTTCGGCAACAGCACGGCGGAAACGCTGACGCACTCCTTGCCGGCCAATGCAACTTCCAAGGAATGGTATCGCGTGTTGCCGCCGCCTGTGGGCAAGTTCCTGTGGTCGGCGCGCGATAACGTGAACTACAACGAAACCGGGGCGCTTGCGGCGCTGGATTATGCGGCGTCAAACTCCCAGATGCTGTTGCGCAATTTCTACACTAAAAGCGTCCACAGCTGGCGCAAAGGGTTGGACGAACCGCCCTTCGCGTTTCTGATCGCGGCCGATCAGGGGGATCCGACGCGTGTCGCGCAACTGGTGGCGAGGCTGCAGGCGCAGCACATCGAGGTCAGCCGCAGCGTTGACGCGCTGACGGTCAAAGAGGGCAGTTTTCCCGCGGGAACCTACGTCGTACGTTTGGATCAGCCCTATCGCAACTACGCGGTGGATTTGCTGACGCCGCAGACGTACCCAAAGAATGGCACGGAACCGTACGATGATGTGTCGTGGGAGCTTCCGGCCTTCTACCATTTGGAAGTCATCCCCACGGCCGACGCATCGATCCGCGATGCAAAGCTTTCATTGCTGGCCACCCCACCGCATCCCAGGGGACAGGTGTCAGGCCCAGGTCCTGTATTTGTACTCAAGGACTCCGGGCAGGAAGGTATTTTCGAGGCACGATATCGTCTTGCACGTTTCAAGGTAGACATTGCGGAGCGCGCCTTTACTCTGGGCGGCGTTACATACCCGCCGGGGTCGTGGATAATTCCGGCGCAGGCCGGAATCGCCGATGCGCTGCGCGATCTGTCCGAGCAAATGGATTTGGAATTCGCAAGTGCCGATGCGCTGCCGCGAGTCGCACATCATTCCGCAAATGTTCCTCGCTTAGGCGTATGGGTGCCGTGGGCCGATACCGATTCGATCGGTTGGGTCCGCTATTCCCTGGATCAACGTAAAATTCCGTATACCTATCTTCGGGATGAAGACATCCGCGCGGGCAATCTACAAAAGAAAATCGACGTGCTCTTATATGGACACGTCGATTTGGAATTGGCGGAACAAATTCAAGGCATCCCAAAATCCTGGGGTCCGATGCCCTTCAAGAAAACTCCGCAGACTCCCAGCCATGGGACGCCTGCGGAATCGGATGACATTACCGGTGGCGTGGGTTGGCAGGGACTGGCCCAGATCCAAGAATTCATCGAACGGGGCGGCTTGATGGTCACATTGGGGAACGGCAGCATGCTGCCGCTCGAGGCCGGCATCGTGCGCGGCGTGCGCCGAGATTCCGGCGGCGTACCGCGTGTTGCTGCAGGTGGCGGGGCGGCTGCGGCAGCGGCGTCGCAGGATGCGATCACTCGCACTCCGGGGTCGCATGTGCGCGTGAATTTCGCGCGTCCGGAACATCCCATTGCCTATGGGTATCCGGCGTCCAGCTATGTGTTCCGCCAAAATTTCGCGTTGTACGCCGTGCCCCGGCGGTGGCTGCGCATGGCGTATTGCACGAGTTGTCTGGACGGCCCAACCGATTTCCGCCATGTCGTGCTGCAGTGGGGAAGCAATGATGGCGCTCCGTTTGTGGTGAGCGGCCAAGCCTGGGGTGAAGACAATCTGATCGGTCGCCCGGCCATACTCGATATGCCGGTAGGGCGGGGCCATGTGGTCACCTTCAATTTCAACCCGCTGTATCGGGATCTGAATCGCGGCGATCAGCGCATGCTGTGGAATACTCTGATCAATTGGCAGGCCATATTGGCAAACGCCCTATAGCGCCGACACCCCCGCCAATTCTGTGAGGCTCTGGGCGCGGGTCAATGCGATGAACTCTCTTATATAGGCGGCGCCGGCGCCGGCGCTGCTGGTCGCGGCATAGAGCTCGCAGCGCAGGCCGCTTTGGCCAATGGAGCGCGACACTACGTAGCCACGCTCGATGTAGTTGCCCACCGTCCAGGACGGCAGCGCTGCGATACCGCGACCGCTGGCGACCAGCTGCAGTATGGCCACCGTCAATTCGGCCGTGCGCCGTTTCGGGTTGATCGCGGCCGGCGTCAAACAGTGCTTCATCACGTCCAGCATTTCGTCCGGTACGGGATAGGTGATGAGCGTTTCATCCGCGAAATCAGCCGCCTCTAGCCATGGCTTGGCCGCCAACCGATGTCGTGGGCTCATCAGAGCGACGCTTTCATAGCGAAACAGCGGGCTGAAGACCACGTTCGGGTGCGCTTCCTGCGGATCGTGAATGATGGCCAATTCGGCCTCACCGCGATCGAGAAGCGGCAGCGGATCGACGACGAAGCCAGAAATGATGTCGAGTTCGACTTCCGGCCACAGAGACCGATAGGCATCCATGGCCGGCATCAGCCAGTCAAAGCAGTTGTGGCATTGCACCGCCACGCGTAAGGGTCCGGCATGACCCTGGGCCAGGCGGGCCACATCCCGTCCCGCTTCGGCCACCTGCGGTAACACCGCGCGGGCCAAGGCAAGTAGGCGCTGACCAATGGCCGTAAAGCGCAGGGGTCGAACGTTCTTTTCGACGAGAGCCGCCCCATAGTGACTTTCGAGTGCTTTCAGTTGATGCGACAGCGCGGATTGGGTCAGAAACAGGCGAGCCGCGGCCTTTGAAAGGCTGCCGCACTCGGCCAGCGCCAGTAAGGTCTCCAGGTGCCGAAGCTCCAATGCCGTCGATGACATGAGCCAGTTTCATCCTTGGTATGAGAATAATGAGCTTGGATCATAGCGTAAGCTCTTGCATGCTGTCAGTCGAGAACATCCGTTTGGGAGTCTGCAATGTCGAATCCAGTGGCAGTTTCATTCGAGTTCTTCCCCCCCGGCGATGAGTCGATGGGGCAGCAGCTATGGGATTGCGTGCAGCGGCTTGCCCCCTTGCGGCCGAAATTTGTGTCGGTGACATACGGTGCGGATGGTTCGACGCGCACCCGAACACATGAATGCGTGCTGCGAATCCTGCGCGAGACGGATTTGGTGGTTGCGCCTCATCTGACTTGCGTAGGCGCATCGCGCGCCGAGGTGCTGCGAATCGCGCAGGAGTATTGGCAGCAGGGGGTCCGGCACTTGGTCGCGCTACGCGGCGACGCGCCTGCGGCCAATCTGTCGCCCGACGGACGCTATCGCCCCCATGCCGGTGGTTTTGCGTATGCGTCCGACTTGGTCGCGGGACTCACGGGTGTCGGAAAATTCGACATGTCGGTGGCGGCCTACCCGGAAGGACATCCGGAATCCGGCAGCGTCGATGCTGATTTGGAGAACTTGAAACGCAAGGTGGATGCGGGTGCCAGCCATGCGATTACACAGTTTTTCTTCGATACGGATGTATTTCTGCGGTATCGCGATCGGTGCGTGGCCGCCGGCATTCGCGCCGACGTCGTGCCGGGGATATTGCCGATCACGCGCTTTCCTCAATTGCTGCGCTTCGCCGAGCGTTGCGGGGCGTCCGTGCCGGCGTGGTTGCGCCAGCGCTTCGACGGATTGGATGATGATCCGGAGACGCGCCGCATGATCGCCGCGAATGTGGCGATCGAACAGGTGCAGCGCTTGCGCGAGCACGGCGTCCACGAATTCCACTTCTATACCCTGAATCGTGCAGAACTGACCTACGCCATCTGCCATACCTTGGGTCTGCGGCCTCGCTTGACCGAAGCGCAGGTGGCTTGAGGTGCAGACGCCACCGCAAGGCGTGCGCGTCAAAGCGTTCCTGGCGCTTCTGCAGAAGCGCTTGGTAATTCTCGACGGCGCCATGGGCACGATGATTCAGGGGCACGCCTTAAGCGAGGAGCAATTCCGCGGCGAGCGATTCGCGGCTTGGCGCAGCGATTTGCGCGGCAACAACGACTTGCTGTCGATTACACAGCCCAACATCATCGCCGCCATTCATCGCGAATATCTGCTCGCGGGTGCGGATGTGATTTCCACCAATACGTTCAATTCCAGCGCCGTCTCGCAGGCGGACTACGGAATGCAGTCATTGGTCGGCGAGCTCAATCTGACGGCCGCGCGCCTGGCACGCCGGGTTGCGGACGAGGTGACCGCCGAGACCGGCAAGCAGCGCTTTGTCGCCGGAGCACTGGGTCCGACCAGCCGTACCGCTTCGTTGTCCCCTGACGTCAACGACCCGGGGTTCCGCAATATCAGTTTCGATGAGCTGGCGGCCGGTTACTCGCAAGCTGTGCGCGCCCTCATCGAGGGCGGCGTCGATATCATTCTGATCGAGACGGTGTTCGATACTTTGAACGCCAAGGCGGCGCTATTCGCGGTGCGTGGAGTGCTGGACGATATTGGAGCGGACTTGGCCCTGATCGTCTCGGGTACGATCAGCGACGCGTCAGGCCGGACCTTGTCGGGCCAGACCACCGAGGCCTTCTGGAATTCCATACGTCACGCGCGGCCCGCCGTCGTCGGGCTCAATTGCGCGCTCGGCGGAAAACAGTTGCGTCCGTATATCGAGGAGCTGGCGCGCATTGCCGACACCTACGTGTGCGCCTACCCGAACGCGGGTTTGCCGAATGCATTCGGCGAATACGAGGAAACACCGCAGCAAACAGCCGCGATCCTTGGCGAGTTCGCAGCGAGCGGGTTCCTCAATATGGTGGGCGGCTGCTGCGGCACCACGCCGGAGCATATCCGCGCAGTGGTTCGCGCCGTCGCCGACCTGCCGCCACGCGCGTTGCCGAGCATCGAGCGAGCCTGCCGCTTGAGCGGCCTCGAGCCGCTTACAATCGACTCAAAAAGCTTGTTCGTCAATGTCGGCGAGCGCACCAACGTGACGGGCTCGGCCAAGTTTCGCAAGCTCATCGAAGCGGGCGACTATGCCGCTGCGGTCGACATCGCCCGGCAGCAGGTGGCCAACGGCGCGCAAATCATCGATGTGAACATGGACGAGGGCATGCTCGATTCTCAAGCGGCCATGGCGAAGTTCCTGAGTCTCATCGCGGGCGAACCGGATATCGCGAGAGTACCCTTCATGATCGATTCGTCCAAATGGTCGGTGATCGAGGCGGGCCTCAAGTGCGTGCAGGGAAAACCGATCGTCAATTCGATCAGCCTGAAGGAGGGCGAGGCGGCATTCCTGGCTCATGCGCTCTTGTGTATGCGCTATGGCGCCGCCGTGGTCGTCATGGC
>PMMB01000095.1 GCA_003165495.1 Gammaproteobacteria bacterium
GCCGCCCGCGCCATCTCCACCACTCGCAAGGGATTCACTTCACCGTCGAAGGGACAGCCAAAGGCCGTCGAAATAGTGATCTGCGCGCGGCGGCCGTGCTCGCGCGCCAGACGCACGACCTCGCAGCACATGGCGAGTGACGCGTCCGCCGTCATGCCTTGATTGCGCGTGGCGAAACCATCGGAAGCCGCGCACACCGCGCCCAGTTCGTCCATGCCCGCTTCGATGGCGCGCAACGCGCCGCGTTTGTTCAGCACCAAACCGATGAAGACCACGCCGTCACGGCGCGGCAGCGCGGCTGCCACGGCTTCGGCATCGGCCATCTGTGGGACGAGCTTGGGATTCACAAAACTGGCCGCCTCAATTCGGCGCGTCCCGGCGTCGAGCGCGCGGCCGATCAGTTCGAGTTTTTGCGACGTCGTGAACAACACCGACTCGTTTTGCAGCCCATCGCGCGGACCGACCTCAACCATCTCTATGTTGGACATATTAAACTCATTACTTTCAATAAGTTAATTTATTAATATCATGTTATTTATACAGCATGGGGCGGCCCGTATCCACCGCCGCCCGGCGTGCAGATAACGAATATGTCGCCGGGCTGCATGTCGACCTCTGCCAAGTGTTCGAGCCACTCTACCCGCCCGTCCACTCGCTCGATCCAGTTCCTGCCCGTTGCGCCGGCCTCACCGCCGCCCAAGCCAAACGCGCCGTGGCGCCGGCCGTTGCTCAAGATGGACGCGGTCATTGCTGCCAAGAAACGAATCCGCCGAACCGCACCGTCGCCGCCGCGCCAACGCCCGGCGCCTCCGGAGCCCGCCCGAATCTCAAAGGACTCGAGGCGCACCGGGAAGCGAAACTCCAGGACTTCCGGATCGGTTAGCCGCGAATTGGTCATATGCGTTTGGACCACGCTGGTGCCGGCAAATTCAGGACCCGCACCGGAGCCGCCGGCGATGGTCTCGTAGTATTGATACTGCGCATTGCCGAAGGTGAAATTATTCATAGTGCATTGGCTCGCCGCCATGACGCCGAGAGCCCCAAACAGGGCATTCGTGACGCAGGTCGATGTCTCGACATTGCCGGCGACCACGGCGGCCGGAGATCGGGGGTTCAGCATGCAGCCTTCGGGCAGGATGATCTGCAGTGGCTTGAGGCACCCAGCGTTGAGCGGTATATCATCGTCCACCAAGGTGCGGAACACGTACAAGACGGCGGCTGTGGTGATGGCCCGCGGCGCATTGAAATTGTTGGTCAACTGAGGGCTGGTGCCGCTGAAGTCGATGCAGGCGCTGCGCTGCCGCACGTCGACCCGCACGCTCACATGGATCCGCGCCCCATTATCGAGCGGCAGCGTGAACTCGCCATCCTTGAGCGCCGTGATAACACGGCGGACGGACTCTTCGGCGTTGTCCTGCACATGCCGCATGTAGGCAACCACGGTGCCCTGGCCATGCTGCGCGACCGCTGACTTGAGCTCCAGAGCGCCCTTCTCGTTCGCGGCGATTTGCGCGCGCAAGTCGGCGAGGTTCTGGGCCGGGTTGCGCGACGGATGAACCCCCAGCTTAAGCAAGTCACGCAAGGCGCCTTCGCGGAGTTCCCCGCGCTCGATGAGCTTGAAATTGTCGATCAACACCCCTTCGTCGGCGATGCTGGTCGAGAACGGCGGCATGGAGCCCGGTGTGGTGCCGCCGATATCGGCGTGGTGGCCGCGCGATGCCACGAAAAAGCTCGGGGTAGCGTCGCCGTCATCGAGATAGACCGGCGTCACCACCGTCACATCCGGCAGATGCGTCCCGCCGTGGTAGGGATCGTTCAAGACATAGACATCGCCATTTTGCATCTGTGGATTGCGCACAATGACGTTGCGGATCGACTCGCTCATCGATCCCAAGTGCACCGGCATATGCGGCGCGTTGGCGATCAACGAACCCTCGGTATCGAACAAGGCGCAGCTGAAATCCAAGCGCTCTTTGATGTTCACCGAGTAAGCCGTGTTCTGCAGACGCAGTCCCATTTGTTCGGCGATGTTCATGAACACATTGTTGAATAGCTCGAGCATCACCGGGTCGACCCGCGTGCCCGCCGCATGGCGCGCGATGCGCGGTCGAACGCGATGCAATTCGACGCAGCCCGCGGCCGTCACCGACGCCCGCCAGCCCGGCTCGACCACCGTAGTCGCATTGCGCTCCGCGAGGATGGCCGGACCGTCGATGATCGCACCGGCGCGCAATGTCTCGACTCGAAACAGGCGCGCTTCACGCCTGCCCGCTTCGCTCTCACCGCCGAGGCAGTACATGCTCAACGTGGCATCCGCGGTGGCCAACACAGTCGGCGCGGCGGCGCCCGGCACCGTGGCGCCCAGCGCGTCCACCCCGGGGGCAATACACTCGACCGACACCGATTCGATCACCAACGGTTGATTTGGCATAAGAAAGGCGAAGCGGCGGCGATAGCTCGACTCGAAGCCTTCGCGGATTGCCGCCACGGCGTCGATCGTGCTCTGCAGGGGCAGCTCTACGCCCAAGGCCGTATCGGTGCCTTGGTAGCGGATGTGTACACGTGCAACGGTGCGCAGCGTCGCGGCGCTTAACCCCTGTGCCACGAGTTGCGCACCGGCGTCGACTCGCAGGCGCCCTGCCAGCCGCCGCGCTTCCCGCAAGCCAAGTTCGTCCAGCTCGCGCTCGACTGCCGTTTCCCGTATGGCGATCTGGTCAGCGAGTCCCATCCCATAGGC
>PMMB01000178.1 GCA_003165495.1 Gammaproteobacteria bacterium
TCAGCGAGTCCCATCCCATAGGCTGAAAGCACGCCTGCCAGGGGATGGATGAACACGCAGGTCATCCCTAACGCATCGGCCACCTGACAGGCGTGTTGACCGCCCGCGCCGCCGAAACATTGCAGCGTGTAGCCGCTCACATCGTAACCACGCATGACGGAGATACGCTTCACGGCGTTGGCCATGCTGCCTACGGCTATCTGCAGCGCGCCCGCCGCGACCTGCTCGGGACTGATGGGGTTACCCGTGGCCGCCGTCATGCGCTCTGCCAACTCGGCGAAGCGCCGTGCAACGACGCCGGCATCCAGAGATTCATTGGCGCCCGGGCCGAAAACTCGCGGAAAGAATTCCGGCTGGATGCGGCCCAACAAGACGTTCGCATCCGTAATGGTCAGCGGGCCCGCGCGCCGATAGCTTGCAGGTCCGGGACTCGCCCCCGCGGACTCGGGACCCACCCGCAGGCGCGCGCCGTCGAAGCGAATGATGGAACCGCCGCCGGCCGCGATACTGTGAATACTCATCATGGGCGCGCGAACCCGCACTCCGCCGACTTCCGCGTCGAATGCGCGTTCGTACTCGCCCGCAAAATGGCTCACGTCGGTGGAGGTGCCTCCCATGTCGAAACCGATGAGCTTGGCGTGCCCGGCCGCCTGCGCGGTNNCGCACCATGCCGACGATGCCGCCGGCCGGACCGGAGAGAATCGCGTCCTTGCCTTGGAAATGATGTGCCTGGGTCAGCCCGCCCGAGCTCTGCATGAAAAAAAGCGGCACGCCGGGCATCAGGTGAGCCACCCGGTCCACATAGCGGCGCAGAATCGGCGACAGGTAGGCATCCACCACCGTGGTGTCGCCCCTGGGCACCAGCTTCATGAGCGGGCTCACGCGATGCGAGACCGAAATCTGCGTGAAGCCGATTTGGCGTGCTACGCCTTCGGCGGCGAGCTCGTGCTCAACGTAACGGTAGCCGTGAAGAAACACGATCGCGCAAGACCGCAAGCCATCCGCGAATGCCCCTTGCAATCCCGCACGGAGCGCAGCTTCGTCCAACGGCAGGATGATCTCGCCGCGGGCGCTCACGCGTTCCGCCACCTCGATCACACGTTCGTACAGCAATTCGGGAAGCACGATGTGCCGGTCGAACAGCCGCGGCCTCGCCTGGGTAGCGATCCGCAGCGCATCGCGAAAGCCGCTTGTGATGACCAACAAGGTGCGCTCGCCCTTGCGCTCGAGGAGCGCGTTGGTAGCCACCGTCGTCCCCATTTTCACGCTGGCCACGCGTTCCGTCGTGATCAATTCTCCCGGCGCCAACCCGAGCAGCCGGCGGATGCCTTCCACCGCGGCGTCGGGGTACTGCGATGGGTTCTCCGACAGTAACTTGTGAGTGTGCAGAGCGCCGTCCGGCGCACATCCGACAATGTCGGTGAATGTGCCGCCCCGATCGATCCAAAACTGCCAGCACTCGCTCATACGATGCTGAGCACTCGGCCGCGAGTTTCCGGAAGCGCCCAGGCGGCGATGACGACCAACGCGTAAGCCCCCACGGTCATCGCGCTGATGGATTGGCCCAACGACACATGCGTGCTCCACACGCCGATCAATGCGGGGCAGGCGGCGCCGATGGCGCGGCCGGCGCTGTAGCAGAATCCCTGGCCGGAACCGCGCACGGCGCCCGGAAACAATTCAGAGAAGCATGCACCCATGCCGGAAAAAATACCCAGCACGAAGAATCCCAATGGGAAGCCGATCAGCAACATTCCGCCGCTCACCGGCATGTGCGTATAGGCCAGAATCAACAACGCTCCACAGCAGGCGAACCATATGAAACCGGCGCGGCGCCCCACCACATCCGACAGCCACGCACTGGCCAAATACCCCGCCAGCGACCCGACAATCAGCATTAACAGATAACCGGTTCTTCCCGTCACGGAGAGATGACGTTCGGTCTCCAGAAATGTCGACAACCAGGTCGTCACCGAGTAGTAAGCGCCGAGCATTCCGGTCGACAGCGCAGTCGCCAAAACAGTATTTCGCAGCAGCGGCGGCCGAAAAATATCCAAGAAGTGAGCGGCCCCGGACGGCGCCCGAGCAGCCGCGGCGCGATCGCGCACGGGCACCCGCGCGCGCATTCCCAAGAAGATCGCCGGCTCCTTCACGTTGCGGCGAATGTAGATGATCAGCAATGCCGGAAGAATGCCCACCCAAAACAGGATTCTCCAACCCAGATCCGGCGGGAAGAACACACTGACTGCCCAGAACGCAAAGGCCGCCGCGGCCCAGCCCACCGACCAGCTGCTTTGCACCACGCCCGCGGCCTTACCGCGATGGCGCGCCTCGATGGTCTCCGAGACCAGGACCGAGCCCACGGCCCATTCGCCGCCGAAGCCGAACCCTTGCATGGCGCGAGTGAATAACAGCTGACCGTAGGAATGCGTGAATCCGCTCAAGAAGGTAAACGCCGCGAACCACAGCACCGTGAGTTGCAGAACGCGCACTCGGCCAAAGCGATCCGCCAAGACGCCCGCACCCCAGCCGCCGATGGCCGACGTGATCAGCGCCGCACTCGCGATGTACCCGGCCTGGGCCTTGCTCATGCCCCAGAGGGTGAGCAGAGTCGGAATGATGAAGGTGTAAATCAGGAAGTCGAAGCCGTCCAATCCGTAGCCGGCGTAGGCGGCCAGCATCGCCCGGCGTTCATTCGCGCTGGTGGTTTTCAGCCACATCCTTAACCCCGAGTGCGCATGCGCAAGCTATCCCAGCTCGCATCGGCGACCCAACCGCCATCCACGGGCAGGCTCACCCCGTTGATGAATCCACTGCGATCGCCGTCCGTCAGAAAGGCGATCGCCTCGGCCACATCCTCACCCTTGGCGAAGCGCGCCATGGGCACGCGATTGACGATATCGGCGTCCGAATACGCGCCGCTCCCCTGGTCCGCGACGTCCATCTCGGTCTTGATCCATCCCGGGCAGACGGCATTGACGCGCACCCCGCGCCCACCCCATTCGGCGGCGAGCGTCTTGGTCAGACCGATCAGACCGTGTTTCGATGAGTTGTAGGCGCTGCGATGACTGACGCCGGCGAGACCGGCGACCGACGCGACATTCACGATGCTGCCCTGCCGCCTTGCCAACATCTGCGCACCGAGATATCGGCACAACAGAAACGGGCCGAACAAATTGATGTTCATGACGCGCTGCCATTGCGCGGCGGTCGTCTCCTCCGCGGGCGCAATGAGGCTGATTCCGGCGTTGTTCACCAAACCGTCGGCCGCACCGTATTCACGAGCGATCCAATGCGCCAATTGCTGCACGAACGGTTCTGAAGAAACGTCGCCCGACAGTCCCGCGACTTGCGCCCCTGCGCCGCGCAGACGATCCACGTGTTCGTCGACCGGCTGGAGGTCCAACAGAATCACGCGGTAATCGCGTTTTGCCAGGAGTGAGGCGGTCGCAAGGCCGACGCCCTGCGCCGCTCCCGTCACTACAATCGTTTTCACTCGTACTCCTAAGTTATTGCGCGTGATGCGCGTCCGCATCGACCGGCTGCTCGACCTCGATCCAGAGCCACGCGACGGCACATGCGACTGAAAATACCGCGCCAAGGACAAATGCGGCGTGCCATAAATGCTCGCCCGATAAATAGCCGACGATCGGGATGCCGATGATGCCGCCGAGATTGCC
>PMMB01000003.1 GCA_003165495.1 Gammaproteobacteria bacterium
ATAGCCCGCACGGTTTGCGCTTGCGCCGCCAATCAACTCCAGTTCGATCCCGCGCCCACGTCAGAAACTCACTAGACTCGATCGGTTCGGCTATTAGATAGCCCTGTGCCAAGTCGCAGCCGAGCTCACGAAGCAAATCCCAATCCTTTTCGGTCTCGATGCCTTCGGCGACGGTGACAATGCCAAGCTTTTTCGCCATATCGATACTCGACTCGAGGATGGTCCGCGCGGCCTGCTGCGTGGCGGCGCTCCTTATGAATGACNNGATCAAGCTTAATTTCGGTAAAGGCGATGCGCGCAAGCTGCTGCAGCGACGAATAGCCGGTGCCGTAGTCATCAATGGACAATCCGAAGCCTTTCATGCGCAGGCGCGACAAATTTTCGAGCGAATGGCCGATATCGGTCGTCGCGGCGGATTCAGTGACTTCGAGGATTATGTTTCGGCAATCAAGGTTTCTGCATTTTACAAGTTCGATCACACGATCAGCAAAATTCACGTCGGCCAGCGATTTGGCCGAAACGTTGACCGACACACTGACGTCCAATCCGCTATTTGTTCGCCATTCACGGCAGAAATCCACCGACTTACTGAGTATCAACCACGTGAGCTTATCGATCTGGTTGTGATCCTCAAGCGGCCCAACAAAAGCGTAAGGAGCCACAATGCCCTTTTGTGGGTGGCGCCAGCGCGCGAGCGCTTCAGCGCCTTTGATCAGCCCACTTGCCAATTCCACCTTGGGCTGAAAGAAGGGCTCGAACTCATCATTTCTAATCCCTTGTACGATCTCTTCGATGGTAAAGGACAGGGCGTCCGTCTGGGTCAGGTTGGGGGTTACCTGCGCAGGGAGATGAAGCTTGATCAATGCGGCCAATTTCTCCGGCGTGATCGGTTTTTGGATGACCCCTAAGATTTTCACACCGTACGCCCGGGTCATCGTCTCGACCGAGTCCAGCAGCACGCTCTCCAAGGCGCTGGCGAGGATAATTGCCACCGGAATGTGCGCTTCGCCCACATGGCGCATGAATTCAAGACCGTCCATGCCCGGCATGTCGAGGTCGCTGATGATGATATCGATCGCCGCACCCGGTGACATGACGACCTCGAGCGCCGCATAGCCGTCCGCAGCCGTTAAAACCTGCGTGGCGCCCAGACGCGCAAGCATCTTCAACAACATTCCGCGCTGAAACTCGTGATCTTCGACCGCCAGGAACTTTAGCTCGCCAAGGCCCACCGGTCCTCCTCGCAATAGTGATTTAGCCTTTCCAGCTCATGCTCAAATGCGCCCATGTTCGCCCGGACTGTCAGCCAGTCATCGGCGCGGCTGGCGCGCTCCAGACGCTCACAGACCGCGGCGAGCCCCATGGCGCCGATCATCTTGCTCGCACCCTTGATGCGGTGGGCCGCCGTAGTGACTTCAAGAATATTCGACCCGGCGACGGCGCGCTTCAGCATGGCGGCGTCCTCCGCATTCACTCGCCGGAAGTCCATCAGGATTTCGCGCTCCGCCGCTACATCGCCGCCCGTGAGACTGACAAGCGCGGTTCGGTCAAGCGGTGCGGCTGGTCGCGCAATGGGTAACCAGTGATCGAGCTTTTTTGACAATTCATTCAATTCGACAGGCTTCGCAAGATAATCGTCCATGCCGGCAGCAAAACAGATTTCCGCCTCCCCACCTAGCGCGTTCGCCGTGCACGCGATGATCGGAATGCGCTTGTCGCCCTTCGTTGCTTCGAGTTCACGGATGCGACGCGTCAGCTCGTAGCCGTTCATCTTCGGCATGTTGCAATCAGTAATCAGGATACCGAAACGGCCGGATTCCCACTTCTCCAACGCGATGATCCCGTTTTCCGCGCTCTCGGCGGCATAACCGAGCAAATTGATCTGGCGCACGATCAGAGAGCGATTGGTCGGATGGTCATCTGCGAGCAGCGCAAGCGTCCCCTCGGCCTCGGCGCTCGCAATGTCTGGTGCCCGGCGGCACATCACGGTGGTGCGCAAAAAGTCCGGAGGACCGACCGGATCAACTTCGGGCAATTCTTTCGCGTTGGCGATCGGCAGGGACAGTTCGAGGATCATGGTGGTCCCCACCCCCACCTCGCTCACCATTTCGATCGAGCCCCCCATCATCTCTGCAAGCCGTTGGCAAATCGTTAGCCCAAGACCGGTGCCCCCAAATCGGGACGTGATCTCGCCCGCCGCTTGCACGAAAGGCTGAAACAACCGAGCTTGATCATCTTGAGATATACCAATTCCGGTGTCGGTGACCGAGAAACGCACACGCTCCTCTCCATCGGCCCTTCCCAAGAGTTCCGCCTTAATTTCGATACGCCCTTTTTCAGTGAATTTCAGGGCGTTGCTGACGAAATTATTCAGAATCTGGCGCAACCGCATCGGATCCACGAACAGCGCCGGGCTGATTTGCGGGTCGATGTAGCACGTCAGGTCAACGTGTTTGCTGCTCGCGTTGCCAGAGAAGATGTTGCTCACCGCCTTAACCGCTGATGCGATCGACGCAACCGCCGGGCGCACCTCGAGCTTGCCCGCCTCGATCTTGGAGAAATCCAAGATGTCATCAATGATTCTCTGCAACGATTTGCCGGATTCGCGCACCACTTCGAGCGTTGTACGCTGCTCGGCGTCGAGCGTCGTGAGGCTCAAGAGTTCGAGCATGCCGAGCACGCCATTCATGGGTGTGCGGATCTCATGGCTCATCGTCGCTAGAAAAATGCTCTTCGTCCGATTGCCCGCTTCAGCAGCTTCTTTTGCGTCGTGAAGCGCTTGTTCCAGTAGCCTTTGGCCGCTAATGTCTGCCCAATAGCCATTCCAGAGGAAGCTCCCGTCTGGTTCCCTGCGTACCGATGCGCTGGATCGTATCCATCGGGTCTCGCCGGCCACACGCTTGAGGCGAAAATCGTGGCGAAGAGGCTCGAGTGTCAGCGTGGATCTCTCCACCGCAGCGACAAATGCCGGCCTGTCTTCCTCGAGAACGCAAGCCCAAAAGAGGTTTGCTCGTTGAATCATCGATTCGCGCGTG
>PMMB01000090.1:0-1286 GCA_003165495.1 Gammaproteobacteria bacterium
GTGGGCAACGCGTCACGGTAAAACGCCTCGCCAAAGTAGGTCAGATCGCGATCGTTCGAACAGCCAAACGACGTGCGATCAGCCGCCGCCGCCGTGATGACGATGGTTTGCGGGTCGCTTAGGCGTTCGATGAAGCCACCCGCGTAACACGCCGAAATGATGATCACGCGCCATTTGATTCCGGATTCGCGCAAGGCATCAGCGAGATCCTCGTCGGTCAGATCCTGAAGCGGAAGCTGCGAATTGGAGACTATGATTGCGGGATCGTCCGTGCCATGCGAGGAGATCGACAAGAACAATATGTCTCGGTCGATATTCATGCGCGAGCCGAGACCGCGCAAAGCGTACTTCAATCCGGAGACCGTCGCGAGCGGAGCGCGCTTCAAATCGCGTTGATCGTTGATCAGCGACACGCTTCTGGCGGCGACGTCATATCGATCCGCAAGCACCCTCGACGCCAATCCGATTTCTTGCGCGAACACCTTCTCATCGCCGACACCGGCAAAGCCGAGAAAGAACGCCTTCGGTTCCGGCGAAGTCCCGCGTCCTACCGCTTCCAGCAACTGATCGATGCGGCCTGCCTGCCCGAACAAAATGGCCTCGCCATCCGCAAGAACGCCGCCCGGCTCCGCAGCTTGTATTTCAAGTGGGGTCCACACATCAGGTATGACATCCAATGTATCGGTGAGCCAGCTAAACCCCACCATGAACACGAGGCCGGCACAGGCAGCCGCGCGCTGCGTTTCGCCGGTCAGGGCGTGCAACCCACGCGCCAAGTACAGCAGCGTGTAAACACCCACGATGATGGCCGCGCGCAGGAACCAAGCGGGATCGAGATAGGCCGCGACCACGCTCGCGAACAGGAGAGGCACCGGAACGGCACCCATCGTCAATGTCAGCACAGGCCCGAACGCCGGCGCCGGACGCGCTCGCGCTCGCAGCAGAGCGGCCAACCCCAAGATTGCCAGTACGTACCAAGCCAGCAGTGGAATTCCGGCGGCGAAAAATTGCGGGTCCGGTTGCGATTGCCATCGGTCGATCGCAACCCAGGCTGAAAGCCATACTGCACCCATGATCAGGGTTGCACGCAGCGGATTGCCGGACGGCGCTGATCTCACCGGCCTCAATAGCCATAGACGCGCCAGGGCCGTGAGCCACGCTTGCGGCCTATCCTCGGCGTATGTTGGGATCTCATTCATGATTGATGTGATGATATCAGCAGACTGTTAGAACGCCCCCGTTGTGCGGTATGTTGGAGGCTGTATGGCTTTGTATAAGTTGGGCGA
>PMMB01000090.1:1304-6225 GCA_003165495.1 Gammaproteobacteria bacterium
AACAGCAGCGTGTGGTTTGGTGCGACCCTGCGCGGGGACAACGAGATTATCAGCATTGGCGTCAACAGCAATGTGCAGGATGGAGCGGTCTTGCACACGGATCCCGGTTTTCAGTTGCTGGTGGGAGCCAATGTCTCCATCGGCCATCAGGCCATGTTGCACGGCTGCACCGTGGGCGAAGGCTCGCTGATAGGAATCCAGGCGGTGGTGTTGAACGCCGCCGTCATCGGCAAGGGCTGTCTGGTCGGCGCCGGCGCCGTCATTACCGAACGTAAGGTATTTGCCGACGGCACCCTCATCCTGGGCGCGCCCGCCAAGGTGGTGCGCGAGCTCACGCCCGAAGAGCGCGGCAATCTGTTAAAAATTGCGGCAAACTACGCTTCACGCGGTGCTTACTATCGAAATCATTTGCAGTTGATCGCTGAACGCTAAGAACCTAAGGAGAAGCGCATGTCGGAGGATAAGGATCGGGATCTGAGCAGGCGGGAATTTGTGCAGGGGACGGTGTCGGGTTTGGCCTTAGGCTTGGCTCCGGCGGCGGTGCTGGCTGCAGCATCTGGGAAGGATGCCGATAAGACCGCGGTACTGGCGCAGATTCCCAAAATGCATGCCGAGAATCTGAAGCGGCTGCAAGAGTGGATCGCGCTGCCGTCGATTGCGGCGGAGAACCGAAATTTTCCGCAAGGGCCGGAGTACATGGCGAAGCTCGCGCAGGATGCCGGGTTTACGGGCGTGAAGCTCATACCCACGTCGGGCAAGCCTGGGGTGTTCGGCAAGATCGACGCCGGCGCGCGCACGACCATGGCGATCTACTTCATGTACGACGTGAAGCAGTTCATACCGGAGGAGTGGAGTTCGCCGCCGCTCGAGGCTCGATTGGTACAAAAGGCGGGCCTCGGCACCGTGTGCATGGGCCGCGGCGCGGTGAATCAAAAGGGGCCCGAGAACTCGTTCCTGAGCGCACTGATGGCGTTCAAGGCGGCGGGGAAGAAATTGCCGGTGAATCTGGTGCTGGTGTGCGAGGGCGAGGAGGAGATTGCCTCGCCGCATTTTCACGAAGTGATCGCGACTCCCGACGTGCTGGCTGAACTCAAGCGGTGCGTCGGCGTTTTCATGCCGGAAGCGGGGCAGGATCGCGACGGCGGGGTGCAGGTATCACTGGGCGCAAAAGGCGTCGTGGAACTCGAGTTGATTTCAAGCGGGGAGAAGTGGGGCCGAGGGCCGGCGCACGACGTGCACTCGAGCCTCGAGGCGGCAGTGGATTCGCCGACCTGGCACCTTGTGCAGGCGTTGAACACTCTGGTCGAGAAGGACGGTCACACACCGGCCGTGGAAGGTTTTTTCGACAAGGCGAAACCGTTGACCGCGGCACAAGAACAAATGATCAAGGAACATGCAGCGAAGACTGCCGAGGCGACCGTGAAGCAGGTGCTGGGGGTACAGCACTGGGTTCACGACAAGAATTGGGTGGACTCGCTGATGCTGCTGGAGTCGCGGCCGACGATCAATATCGAAGGACTCGTGGGGGGTTACACGGGACCCGGCGGGAAGACGGTGCTGCCGCACAAGGCCGTGGCCAAGATCGACATGCGATTGGTGCCGGATATGACCGCGGCCGACACTCTCGACAAGCTGAAGGCGCATCTGGCGAAGCACGGGTTCGCCGATATTGAAGTCAATATGAGCGGCGGCTACGACCCGACTCAAACCGAACCCGGCAGCAAACTGATTCAGACGCAGCTCGCGACGTACCGCAAGCTCGGGTTGGATCCGCAGTTATGGCCGCGCTCGGCGGGGTCGTGGCCGGGCTACGTGTTTACCGATGCACCGTTGAAATTGCCGGCAGGGCATTTTGGATTGGGTCATGGCACGGGCGCGCACGCTCCCGATGAGTACTACCTGATCGAGTCCAGCAATCCCAAGGTGCAGGGGTTGGATGGCGCAATCGCGTCGTTCGTGGAATATTTGTACGCGCTGGGGTAGCAAACGCTACAAATGCTCGATCTCGCAGGTGATCGCATCGACGCTCACCTTCACGACATCGGTCGTATGTTGACCTTCGGCGGTGTCAAAGTACTGACGGTCTACTGCGATCGTGCGACTGGCGTGCGGCGACACGGTGTAGTTGACGTGTTTGATTTCCGAGCGGGTCGTGCCATCCGCGGTCTTCCAGTCAACCCGGTAGCGGATCATCCCGCTGCAGCCATTTGCGCCGCATCGTTCGCCATTGATGCCGAACGCAATGCGGAACTCGTCTTTGTTCAGACGCATGATGAGAGGATCTTGGGTCAATGAGACCGAGCGCGCCGCAGGAGGGGCGGCACCGGCGCCGGCGCTCAATGTCATCATCGCCATGAGAAACAGTAGTTGCATGCGCATGCGATAACAATAGCCGTGCGCTGGACTGGCGACAAATGATGAAAACTAGCGCGAAGCCAAAATTTTCTCATGTGTGGCCGTACCGCTCGCTAATCGAACACGCCGCCGTATTTCTCCCGGAGAACCGCTTTCTGTACTTTTCCGGTTCCTCCCACTGGGAGCGAATCCAGAAATATGACTTCATCCGGCACGCACAAGCGGGCCACTTGCTTGGACAGAAACTCTAAGATTTCCTCCCGCACCAGAGTGCGGCCCTGCTTGAGCACGACGAACAGCAGCGGTCTTTCCTGCCATTTCGGATGCTTCACGCCAATGACGGCCGCAGCGGCTACCGCCGGATGGCCGATGGCGGCATTTTCCAGATCGATCGAACTGATCCATTCGCCGCCGGTCTTGATGAGATCTTTGACACGATCTCGGATCTGCATTACGCCTTGAGCATCNNTTTGTAGTACCCGCTCACGATCCACTGCCCGCGCACCATGAGCTCGCCTTGCGATCTGCCGTCGCGCGGCAAAGCGGCGCCGCGTTCATTCACAACTTTGATTTCCACGCCGAACACCGATTTTCCCTGCTTGGCGATGACCGAGTGCCGCTCCGCCGGCGGCAGCTTCATCTGCTCGGAATCCAAGCCGCTCAGCGTCGCCACGGCGACGGTCTCCGTCATCCCCCAGCCATGGCGCACGTCAATCCCGTATCGATCGCTCAGCGTTGCGATCAACGGGCGCGGCATGGCCGACCCGCCTCCGATGGCGCGTTGCAGGGTCGAGAAGCGCAAATCGTTCTGCTCGAGGTGCTGCACGAGGCCCAGCCAGATCGTGGGGACGCCGGCACTGACCGTGACTTTTTCGCTTTCCATCATGTCGTACAGTGCGGCGCAGTCCAAGCGTGAGCCGGGTAATACCAGCTTCGCTCCACCGATCAGCGCGGCATACGGAATGCACCAGCCGTTGATGTGGAACATGGGCACGATCGGCAGAATGGTTTCTCTCGGAGAGACGCCCAAGACTCCGGGCATACAAATCGTGATGGCGTTGAGCACCATCGACCGATGTGAATACAGGGCCCCTTTGGGGTTTCCGGTCGTGCCTGAGGTGTAGCAAAGTACCGCGCCGGCGCGTTCATCGAATTCCGGCCATTCGAATTGCTCACTGTGCGTGGCAATCAATTCCTCATAGCAACAAAGGTTGGGAATCCCCTCGGCCGCGGGCATGTTCGCCGCGTCGCCGAGGCAGACCCAGACCTCGACATCCGGGCAATGGGGAGCGATTCCCTTGATCAAAGAGGCGAAGGTCGCGTCAAACAGCATCACTCGATCTTCGGCGTGGTTGATGATGTAGATCAGCTGTTCAGGATGCAGGCGCGGGTTGCAGGTGTGCATCACCATGCCGCTGCCGGAAACCGCATAATAGGCTTCCAGATGGCGATGGTTGTTCCAGGCAATGGATCCGACCGCACTGCCGGCATCCAATCCCAAGTGCGAAAGAGCGTTCGCCAGCTTGCGAGCGCGCGCCGCGCAGTCGGCATAGGTGTAGCGAAAGATGGGGCCATGCGTCTCGCGCGAGACGATTTGCGTATTGCCAAACTGCGCCGCCGCATGCTCGATGATGCCGGAAATCAGCAGAGGGCGATCCATCACTAGTCCGGGCTGCAGCATTTTTTGTGTCTCCCCTTTTGTCAGGCGCCCAGGAGAGGCTTGTCGAGCAACTCATAACCCGCGCGGCGGCGAAAGCCGTGTCGTTCATAGAAGAGCCGCGCGCGATGATTGCCAACCCCGAGCTGCAATTGCAGTTGCACCAAGCCTCGCTCCGCCAGGTCGCGTTCAGCCCGTGCCACCAAAAGTGAACCTACTCCCGCCGAGCGCATCTCCTGCGATACGAACACTTCGTCAATCTCCGCAATCAAACCCCCGTACTCGAGGCTGAACATGAAGACCGCGAGTAGATAACCACACAACCGGCCCCCCGCGTCGGCCACCCAGCATGCGCCGCGCTCGGGCTCTGCGAGCAAGGTACAGAGCAGCGTTTCGATGCGCGGCCGCGCAAACCCGCCGATGGGTTCGAATTCCCAGTAGCGCTCCACCAGCGGTGCGACGTCCGCGATATCCTCCATCGTAGCGAGGCGGATCAACATTGATTGGTGCGCCGTTGCAGCCTTAAGGGTGCAGAGCCGCGCCCTCTTGCTCTCGATACGCAACCCAGCTCTGGTCGATCAAGTAGGCATGGATGTTGTCGACGTCGTTCTCGCTCAGGACATCGTCGAAACGCTCCATGCCCGCGGGCGCGAGCACCCCCTTCAACACGATATCCTTGAAGGTCGCATGCAAACCGTCATTGAGCTTGCGCAGGTCGGGTGTGCTGCTCGGCCCAAGCACATGGCAGCGCGAACACTCTTCGACGAATTTAATCTCGCCTGCGTCGATCTGCGCCTGGGTTGCGGTCTTGATCGGTGGTTTCGCAAAAGGCTCTTCCACGCGCGGCGCCGGTGTCGGAACCGCGCCGCCGCCGACCTTGAAGGCGATGATGCGGTTGGTGTTCTGATA
>PMMB01000306.1:0-4282 GCA_003165495.1 Gammaproteobacteria bacterium
CGTTGTTCGATCCTGAAACCTGGGCGCTCACCGCACGCGAATCCGCCAAAGAATCCGCCGCCGACGGTCTGACAATGACCTTCGCACCGATGCTGGATGTTGCGCGAGACCCGCGTTGGGGGCGCAGCGCCGAGAGTCCGGGAGAGGACCCCTGGCTCGGCGCGCGCGTTGCGGAGGCGAAGGTGCGCGGTTTCCAGGGCGCCAACCTCGCGGCGGCGGATGCGCTTGCGGCGGTCGCCAAGCATTATTGCGCCTATGGCGCGGTCACCGCGGGGCGCGATTACGCCTCGGTCGACATCTCCGAGCGTACCCTGCGTGAGGTTCATATGCCGTCGTTCGCAGCGGCGGTAGCCTCGGGCGTCGCGGCCGTCATGCCCGCATTCACGGATCTTGCGGGCATACCCGTGACAGCGAACAGGGAGCTACTGTGCGGGTGGCTGCGCGGTCGTTGGGGGTTCAAGGGCGTGATCGTCAGTGACTACAACGCCATCGCGGAACTCATGCACCACGGCATCGCCGCCGACCTCGTAGAAGCAGCCACTTACGCACTCAAGGCCGGCGTGGACATCGACATGATGGCCGATGCGTATCGCCGCGGGTTGCCCATAGCTCTTGAGCGCGGACTCGTGACCATGGGGGAGATCGACGAATCGGTAAGGCGCGTGTTGACGCTCAAGGAGAAGTTGGGTCTTTTCGACGATCCCTATCGCCGAGGCGCAACGCCCGAATCCGCCGCTGTAATCACCCATCGCCGGCAGCTGGCGCGCGCAGTGGCCGCGCGCGCCATTGTGATGTTGAAGAATGACAAGGATACGCTGCCGCTCGCGGGCTCGCTGCGGCGGCTCGCCGTCGTTGGTCCGCTGGCGGATGCACCGGCCGAGATGAGTGGTCCGTGGTCGGGTGCCGCGGATGCGGACGGTCATGTCAGCGTCGTGGCGGGTCTGCGCGCGATTCTTTCGGAATCCCGGGTGCTGCATGCGCCGGGCGTTGCAATCGAGAGCGAGGATGTGTCGGGCGTGGCGGCGGCTCTCGATTTGTGCGCGAGCGCCGATGCCATCCTATTGTGTGTAGGAGAAGCCGCGGCCATGAGCGGGGAGGCCGCGAGCCGTGCACGCTTGGGTCTTCCCGGGAAGCAGCGTCAATTCGCCATGGCCGTCTTCGCGCAAGCGCGCGCGACGAACAAGCCTGTAATCGTCGTCTTATTTTCAGGTCGCCCACTGGTGGTGCCGTGGCTGGTTAAGAAAGCGGATGCCGTGCTAGCGGCGTGGTTCCTCGGCAGCGAGGCGGGCAACGCAATCGGGGATGTCGTGACCGGACGCGTGTCACCAAGCGGCCGTACGCCGGTCACGTGGGCGCGGGCGGCGGGGCAGATTCCCATCTTTTTCGGCGAGCGCCCAAGCGGTCGGCCGGCGGACCTGAAGGATCATTACACGAGCAAGTATCGGGACGTGCCGAATGAGCCCCTGTTTCCTTTTGGCCACGGGCTCACCTATGGGCGATTTACGCTCTCCAATATGCGCGTGACGCCGGAGAATGTCGAGGATATCGACACCATGCAGATTCGCGTCGACGTGCGCAATGAGGGCACGAGGGCGGCACAGGAGACGGTCTTCCTATTCACGCATGACAAGCTCGCCAGCGTGGCACGGCCGCTGCTCGAGCTCAAAGGTTTCGCCAAGATCAACTTGCGGCCCGGCGAAGCGGGAACGGTGACCTTGTCTTTGCGCGCCGCGGAATTGCGTTTTCTCGGCCTTGATCTTGAGCCCGTGTTCGAGCCCGGCGAAGTCGAGATTTTGGTGGGCCCCTGCGCGGACAGATCGCAGCTGCTGGTCGCAACCATCCATTTATCATCGTCGCGCCCCTGATGAGCCGGCGCCGCAGGCCCAATGAAAGATGAATTCACTTGGAGTGCCCGGAACGATCGGATCCCAATCCACCTGCTTTGGGTCCGCTTCTTCGCTTTTCTGGCTGCCAGCAAGATTATTTTCGACGTAATAGATGGCCAACAGAACTCGAGCCCGCTCCTTGGCGCAATCGTATTGGACTTTCTCGACGTCGCTTAAGTACACATCACCGGCGGCGCTGCGTTGCGGTTCCGGGTATTCTTGCCTCAGCCACACCGTCACGAGGTGGCCTGAACGCTTCAATTGATGCTCGGTGCTGAAAGTCGCCCAGGATCCGTCCGCAGCGACCGTCCTAAATACCCAACCTCCGGGCGACATGGGATCCAGCGTGCGCACCCATGCCATCGGGTCTGCCCGCCGAGCCTCTCGTTGCGTGGCCAGCCGCTCCGCCTTGGCCTTTTCGTCCGCCTGGGTCTGGGCCCGCTGCGCCTGCCACGTTTTTTCCTGCTCGGGGGTTTGACCGACGACAGTCGAATTTTGTATGACGCTCGCTGCAACGAGCACAGCCACTGCGAGCCACCGGGAAGTCGTCCGTCTCATCGCATTTTCCTCAAGTACTTGGGCGCTCAATCATTTGCGCGGGATCGTTCGGTAATTGTAGGCGAGCCGATGGTAGTAGTAACGCACAACTTGGCCGTCCCGCGTCAACACATCGTCCTCGACCGGTCCCAGGCGTTCGGCATGGGATTCGACGGTTTTGCCGGTGAGGTCCCTAGGGTCCCACGCGACCAGCAGTAGAGTTCGGCCCTCCTGCAACTCGGGTGGCGTCCACCGTTCGTACATCAGTCCGATTCCCTCGAACAAATGCGCGCTCGATGTTTCCACCAGCGATTTCGTTCGTTCAGTTCCGTAAAATGCCAGCTCGCTGGCGATGGCGTAACGATCCATACCGACAATCAGCGGGTCGCCGCCGGTTTCCTTGCGGACTGCCGCTGCCGTCTCTGCGATTTGGCGGCTGAAATCGTGCCAACCGACCGGAATCAGTTCGATGTGTTTACTGTAGCCGAGTCCGGGAAGCCCCAACACGAGGTAATGTAGGCCCGCGCCGTAGATCAGCAGCATCGTCACGAGCGTCGGCACCCACGCGGCACGGATCCATGTACGGAGTCCGTGCAACTTCGTACCGGTCGTGATCATTCCTGCCGCCATGACCGGGAGCGCGGCGATCCATGGCGCGCCTGTCCAGTCGAGCTTCACTTCGTGTCGCAGGCTGAAGATCGCGAACACCGCCAGCGGGACGAGAATCGCCAAGTTGATGAACAGCCTTCGTCGCGGGGCGTCGCCGCCCGCATCCGCAGGCTTGGCGCCCATGAGCGCCGCAGCGACCGCCAGCACACCCGTCGGCGTGATGAGTACCAACGCGGAGGCGACCAACTTGTGTAACGCGAACTTGGGAGCCTCCGCAAGGCGCCGCGACGTTTGGAATGTGAAGGAGGCCCATTCATGCTGCGCGTTCCAAAGGATGACCGGGGAAAAGATCGCGAGGGCGAGCAGCGCAGCGACATAGGGCTCCCAACGCCACCACCAGCGCCGTGATTTGTGATCCCACAGCATGAAGGCCAACGTCACGGGAACGAGCAAGCCAATGGTGTATTTTGAGATCGCGCCGAATCCCAGCGCGAGTCCTACTCGCCACCAGGCCCCAGAGCGGCCCGCGATCAGCGCGCGTTCGAGGTAATAAAGCGAGGCTGCCCACGCAGCGGTCAGGGGCGCGTCGGGGGTCATGAGTAGCCCTGACAGAAAGAAGAAGGGTAGGACCTGTGCCAAGACCAGGGCGGCCAGCGCACTCGCCTCACCAAAGAGGGTGCGTGTCAGACGATAGGTAAAGACCGAGGTAATAACGCCGCAGCACACAGCGCCCACGCGGACACCGAACTGCGACTGACCGACTGCGGCAGTACCGAGCCTGATCAGCCACGCCACCATCGGTGGGTGGTCGAGATATCCGATGTCGAGATGGCGTGAGTAATTCCAGTAGTATGCCTCCTCCGGAAGGAGGTCGACGGTTCCGAGATACACCAAACGAAGCATGAAGGCATAGGCGATGAGGCCGATCGCTAGTCTGCGCGCCCGCACGCCGCCATCGGCCGGTGACAATGCCTCCGCGTATCCCGGCGTCGTCACCGCCAACCCGAATACCACCGCAAATAGTATGGATACTTGTGCCGGCCAGCCCCAGCTTAGCGACAACAAGCCCAGCACGCCGCCGCGCAGGAACAACGCCATGAGGCTCACCGCCAGCAAGTGGAGGTGTAATCGCCAGTCCCGTGTTCGATTTCCCGCAACGACCGTTAAACGAACTTTCAGCAAGTAATTCAAAGCCATGGCGACGGTGAAGCTCGCGATATGGCTGGATCGCAACGACAGCCCGTTGCCGA
>PMMB01000306.1:4364-7317 GCA_003165495.1 Gammaproteobacteria bacterium
TGATTATAGTAACAACGATAACTACTAGACGCTCGGCGAATCTGACGACTTACTGGGGAACAACACAGAAGATGAACCCCGCCGAACACCATCGACCGCTCGAGACGTATTTCGACAATGCAATCCCAACGCAGGCTCCGGTGCGTTCCGGTCCGGAATTGTCGATCATCGTGCCGACGTTCAATGAAAGGGAGAATATCGCGGAGCTGATCGGGCGCCTCGTGGTATGCCTCGGGGATCGTTCGTGGGAAGTAGTCTTCGTCGATGACGACTCTCCCGATGGCACCGCCGATCTCGTGCGCGAGCACGCAGTGGCAGATAGTCGGGTCCGCTGTGTGCAGAGAATCGGTCGCCGCGGTCTCTCCTCGGCCTGTGTCGAGGGCATGCTCGCGACCACGGCGCCGTATCTGGCGGTGATTGACTCCGATCTGCAGCATGACGAGCGATTGCTGCCGCAGATGCTCGATATCCTGAGGCAGGGCGATAGCGACATCGTGGTGGGCAGCCGGTACGCACCCGGCGGCGATATCGGCGATTGGGACGCGCGGCGGGCCCGCATGAGCCGTTTCGCCATGCGACTCAGTCGAGTGCTGGTCCCTGCCGAATTGACCGACCCCATGAGCGGATTTTTCATGATGCGCCGGTCGGTTTTGGACGGCTCCGTACACCGGCTCTCGGCGATCGGTTTCAAGATACTGACCGATGTGTTCGCGTCCTTCCCGCAGCCGCTACGCTTCAAGGAGTTGCCCTACCGGTTCAGGGTCCGCCGAGCGGGACAGAGCAAGCTCGATTCTGTGACGGTGTGGGACTATGTCATGCTGCTTCTCGACAAGATGATTGGCCGTTGGATCCCGGTGCGCTTCCTCGCCTTCTCGATCGTCGGCGCCATGGGCGTCGCCGTGCATTTCGCCGTGCTCACGCTCTGCCTTCAAGGGCTGCACAGCGGCTTTGTCGCTGGTCAGGCGGTTGCGACGCTGTGTGCCATGACTTTCAACTACGCCGTGAACAATGTCCTCACCTACCGCGACATGCGGTTACGCGGTTTGCGGTGGCTGCGTGGTTGGGCATCGTTCGTGCTTGCCTGCAGTATCGGCGGCATTGCGAACCTGGGCGTGGCATCCACTGTCTACGGCTTGGGTCATGGATGGTTCCCCTCCGCATTCGCCGGAATACTGGTCGGGGCGGTCTGGAATTATGGCGTCACGATGATGTTGACTTGGGGACGCGCACGCAAATGACGACGGTACACGTGAGCTTCGTCATCTTACGTGCTCACGAGGAGGTCAAGGTGGCCGACACGATCACGTTGCCGGTCTCGGTTTCTTGCGGCGGGGTCGCGAGCGCGGCGGCACTCGCCGCATCAAGCGCTAGGGTCATCGCGGCGCGCAGACCCGGTTTTCGGTCCGATAGCGCGAGCGCACTGCCATGTAGCTTGGCTACGGCCTGCACGAGACTCAAACCGAGGCCCACGCCCGGAGTGCCCCGGCTCGCATCACCGCGATAAAAGCGCTCCACCACTTTGCTCTTTTCCGATTCGGCAATTCCCGGGCCATCGTCCGAGACCGATACCTCGGCGGTACCGTCACTGCGCTTGAATACCGCGACCTCGATCGCACCATTGACGGGTGCATACTTCAGCGCGTTGTCGATCAAGTTGCTCAGCGCCTGAGCGAGCAGAACCGGATCGCCCGATATCGACGCGGGCCCATTCGAACGAAATGCGAGATCTATATTTTTCAGCTCCGCGGCGGGCGCGTAGAATTCCACGGCATTCGCCGCAATGTCGGCTACGTCGAGCGCCACGAAGCCGGACCGGCGCATGCCGGCATCAATTTCCGCGAGCCGCAGCAGGGCGTCGAATATACGAATCACCCGGTCGACGTCCGCGACGGCGCCATCGATTTCCGCGTAAGTCTGCTCGGGGGGCGGCCGAATGAGCGCCAGTTCTTCGAGCCGGGAGCGCAACTCGGCCAGCGGAGTGCGTAGATCGTGAGCGATGGAATTCGACACGTTGCGCACGCCATGCACCAAAAGTTCGATCTGTTCGAGCATCCCGTTGATGGTGCGCGTCAGAGTGTTGAGTTCGTCGTTGTTCAGATGCGTCGGCAGGCGGTGCTTCAAATCGCCGTGCATGATCGCCGATACGGTCTGACGGATGCTATGGATCCGCGACATCAGCGCGCGGCGGGTGATGAGACCCACCAATAAACCGGCGATCGACAGGACGGCGATGGCGGCGGTCAGGCCGTACCAGAAACGCGTCTGCAACGGCGCAAAAATCGTGTTGTACCTGCCGACCAGAAGGTTATGGCTGCCCACCATTGCGACATGCACCAGAGCCGGCTGAGCGCCCTGATTGCCTACTTCGACTTGAATCGTATAGTTGCCCGGCCTGGCCGGCACAGTAGAGGGCCACATCGACAGATTGCCGGCGAGTGGATGCATCGAAGCATCGGTCAGCAACAGGATTCTCTCGCCGGCGATCTGCATGCCCACGCGGGCATCGATGAAGGCCTTGAGGCCGGCCGCACCTTCGCGATGAAAAATATCGGTGAGACGCTGTGCATCGGCCTGCAGGATTTCCGCGCGGCCCTCTTGAATCGTCACCTGCCAGGCGTACCACAGGGGCGCCGCGAACAATACCAGTGCGGTAATTCCCAACGCGACATAACCGAGCGCCAGCGACACCGCTGACGAGCGCATCATGCTAATCATCTGCCGTCACCGAATAGCCGGCATTGCGAACGGTGCGCAGCAGCGGGCGCTCGAATTCGGCGTCGATTTTCTGCCGCAATTTACTGATATGCACATCGACGACGTTGGTCTGAGGATCGAAGTGATAATCCCACACATTCTCCAACAGCATGGTGCGAGTGACCACCTGACCGGCGTGGCGCATCAGGTACTCGAGCAGTTTGAATTCGCGCGGCTGCAGCGTAATCGGCCGATCACC
>PMMB01000039.1 GCA_003165495.1 Gammaproteobacteria bacterium
ACGAATTCCACCTGCACCGATCGCCCGGCGCCCGCGAGCGATCGGCCATACTGCCGCCGATCCCGCAGCAGCTTGCCGATTTCGGCGTGATAGGCATCCTTCGACAGAAAGAAATTGATGAAGCCGGCGCCCGCGATGTCGACCTTGGCAACCGCAGGGCTCGCCGGCAGCAAGCTCACCAGCGCCTCTGCCAGTTTGCGCGGATTCTGGCGCGTCGCCTTGGCGAGCCGCATGGCGAGATTGCTCGCGAAATCACCGTGCTCGGCGTCGCGCGAGTTCTCGACCTCCACACCCAAGCCGCGCGCATTCGCCGGCACCAGGTCTTCCGGCAAGTCCGCAAGCGCTTGCGTCAGCAATTTTTCAATCAACGTCTTCAAGGCGAATCCCAAGGGTCCGGAGTGCAAAGGGTCGGCAGTTTACCGCAAACGGCTCAATCTACTTCCAGCGGATCCACGTCGATCGACCAACGCAGGCCCGGTGGGCGGCCGGGCAGCTTTTCCACGTGCGGCAGCCACTCCTTGAGAAAGCGCTGCAACGTCGACCGCGCGGCGCTCTCGATCAAGAGATGCGCGCGGTAGTGATCGGCCCGCCGCGCAATCAAGGCGCTTGCGGGCCCCAGCACTTTGACGGCCGCCGCTTCGTTCAGCGACCGGCTGGAGTCGACCGCGGCGCGCAGAAACGCATCCAATCCGATGCTGTCCTTAGCCTCCGCGCGCAGCATGGCGAGCCGCGAGTAGGGCGGCCAACCCGCTTCGCGGCGCTCTTCCAGGGCGCTGACCGCGAATCCCTCGTAGCCTTCCGTCAAGAGCCGATTCAGCAGCGGGTGCTCGGGAAACTGGGTTTGAATCAAGACTTCTCCGGGCCGGGCCTCGCGTCCAGCGCGGCCTGCGACCTGCGTGATGGTCTGCGCGAGACGCTCGGTCGCGCGGAAATCGCTGGCGAACAACCCCTGATCGGCATCCAAGATCACCACCAAACTGACGTCAGGAAAGTGATGACCCTTGGTGAGCATTTGAGTGCCGACCAGAATGCGCGCCTCGCCGCTGTGCACGCGGTCGAGCACGGTTTGCACTGCGCCGCGTGCGGACGCCGTGTCTCGATCCAGCCGTGCCAGCGGCGCCTCTGGGAACAACCGCGCCAAAGTCTCCTCGACTCGCTCGGTGCCTTGACCCACAGGATTCAAAGCTTGACCGCAACTTGCGCAGATCGCGGGGACGGCGCCATGCGCGCCGCAGTGATGGCAGCGTAGTTGCTGCGCACGGCGGTGCAAGGTCATTCGCGCATCGCAATGCGCGCAGGGTGCGACCCAGCCGCAGGCACTGCAGAATAAACTCGGTGCATAGCCGCGGCGATTCAAGAACACAATGACTTGGCCGCCGGCTTTCAGGTGTTGCGCCATTGCCTGCATCGCCGGCGTCGACAATCCCTGATCGGCGGCGTGCTTGCGCAGATCCACGAGCCTGATTCGCGGCGTCTGCGCCGCTCCCGGCCGCTGCGGCAAAAGATGCTTCGAATAGCGCGCGGTCGCCGCATTTTCCAGGGTTTCGAGCGATGGCGTCGCGGAGCCGAGAACGATGGGGACTGCCGCGCCCCGAGCTCTGACCACCGCGAGATCCCGCGCCGAATAACGAAAGCCTTCGTGTTGCTTGTACGAGGCGTCGTGCTCTTCGTCGACGACGATGAGCGCGAGCTTCGGCAGGGACGTGAACACCGCGGAGCGGGTTCCTATGATGATTCTTGCCTGACCGTTGTGCGCTGCCCGCCAGGCGTCGCGGCGCTCATTGCCGGTGAGGCCGGAATGCACCGCCACCACCCCCGAACTGAAGCGGCGGCGGAAGCGATCGACCAGCTGCGGCGTCAAGGCGATCTCAGGCACCAACACCAGAGCCTGACCGCCTGCTGCGAGTGCGGCGGCAATGACGCGCAAGTACACCTCGGTCTTACCGCTGCCGGTTACACCGTAGAGCAGATGCGCGGCAAAGGTCGACAAGGACGCGAGTATGGCGGCGACGCAGCGAGCCTGCGCGTCGGTGAGAACCACCTCGCTGGGACGCGACTCCATCACCGCGAGGTCCGGCTCAACGCCCTCGGACCTGATCCACCCCCGCGTTGCCAACGCGCGCAATTGCGCGGGCTTGAACGCCTCACCGATCTCCCCGGCGGTGGCGCGCCCCCTTTTCTCAAGCCAGGCGAGCAGGGCTCGCTGTTGCGGAGCGCGCTTAGGCGTCGGAGTCGACAACTCTTGTCGTCCTGTTTGGCTCAGGGACCACCATTCGGTCCTCTGCAGTGCCGGCTGACCGGCACGCAGGCTGACCGGCAATGCTGCGGCAAATACTTCGCCTAGTGGGTGGTGGTAGTACTCGGCCGCCCAGCGCAGCAAGTCGAAGGTGACCGGGTCGACGATGGGTTGCTCGTCCAAGAAGGCGATTGCCGTCTTCAGCTTTGCGGAGGCGATGGAGGACTCTGAAGCAACCCCGACCAAAATGCCGATCAACTGTTGGCGCCCAAAGGGCACACGCACCCGCACGCCGAGGCGGGGAGTTGGGTTTGACCCTAAGCCGACGAACCCCGCGGGCGGTCGATAATCAAAGACGCGGCGCAACGGAGTATCCAGCGCGATCTGCAGAATCATCGGTCCTTTTGTCCACAAATTCTGTGGATAAGTCTGTTGAGAAGCCGGGATCATCTAGCTTAAGTGCCCGTTCCGTTTCGGGTCCCATTCAAATTGGCGAAAAAGTGTCCGAAATCGAAATGAATCATTTAAATTCAATAGGTTATGACGCCCTCTAGATCCCGCCCTGAGGTGTAAGTTGAAAATATTGCAATGGATGTCACATTCGGTGTGCGTAAGTTGCTGATCTTGCGCAAACATGCCGTCAACCACCGCGGCGGATAGCCGTTTATACCTGGAATGGTGAGGGTCCGTCGACGCTAAGAGGACGAGGCATGCCGCGCTTTGATACGCTGAATCCCGCTCGGATGGTCTGGGATGGTCCCGCTCCAGCACCGGAGGAAGCGGTTCTGGAGTACACGCGAGAACTCGAGAAATTCTTGGCTGAGATCGAGCGCCGCGCGTTCCGAATGGCGCAGGTCGGGCTGCGTGATCCCGACGATGCGCTGGATGCGGTGCAAGACGCGATGCTCAAGCTGGCGCGCAATTACGCCTCACGCCCGAGTGCCGAGTGGCGGCCGTTGTTCTATCGAATTTTGGAAAATGGCATACGCGATATGCAGCGGCGCAGGTCCGTGCGCAAACGCATCATGACGTGGTTGCCGAGTGCGAAAGAGGATCCCGACCACGAAGCTCAGGATCCGCTCGACAATGTCGCGGATTCGGCGCCCCCGATCCCTGAGGTGCTGATGCAGGGACAGGCGATGCAGCAGCTCGAGGTGAGCTTGCGAGCTTTGCCGGCACGGCAGCGCGAAGCGTTCATGCTGCGTAATTTCGAGGGTTTGGATGTGGCTGAAACGGCGAGGGCCATGGGCTGCTCGCAAGGCAGCGTCAAGACGCATTACTCGCGCGCAGTTCATGCGCTGCGCGAACAACTGGGCGAGGTCTGGTGATGAACGAACAACTGCCTGGAGAGCCCCGCGACTCTTTCGAGGAGCGCAGCCGTGCCCTGTTTCACGAGAGTGTCGACGGCTTGGACTTTGCGCTGCGCTCGCGTCTCACGCAGGCGCGCAATGCCGCGCTCGAAGCGGCTGCCGCGCGACGTACGCCCTGGTTCTCCCGCATCGGGGTGCTGGCGCCGGCCGGCGTGACCGCCGCCGCGGTTCTGGGTGCGTTCCTTTGGCTGGGATCGCCATTGAGTCAGCACGCCGTTACAGTAGCTGATGGCCAGTCGAATCTCGAAGATTTGGAACTTGTTGCGTCCGCGGACGAGGGTTCCGGTGACGCCATGGACATGTTGCAAGACGATATTGAATTCTATGATTGGGCGGAGAAGGCCGCAAATTCGGGACCGGCCGCCTCGAGTTGACTTGAGTTGGGGATGGCAGTGGCTGTTGGTCGGCATCACCGTGTGCGCAGTAGCAAATGCCGCTCCGCCTTCCCCGGCACCGCCGGCGCCGCAAAGGACGCCTCAATCGCAGTCACCGGGCGCGCCCGATGATGCTTTCATCGAGTTCTTGGGCGCGGATGATGTGGGTGACGCAGCTTGGTGGGAATTCTTGAAGAAGGCGCCGCCGCGACGGGAAAATCCTCCCGCAGCGCCGCCGCAGGAAGCAAAGCAATGATCAGGGCGATTATCGTCGGTGCAAGTCTGCTCCTCGCATCTGCGAGCGGCGTGGCGCACGCGGACGCTGTTGCGCCTGCGTCCGCACCTGCGCCTGCGCCTGCAGCACCCAAGGCATGGTCTTCGATGTCGCCCCAACAGCAACAATTGCTGCAGAGCTATCAAGGTAAGTGGGAAACCTTGCCCGCGGAGCGCCAACAGGCGCTGGCCAAGGGCAGTCAGCGCTGGATCTCGATGTCACCAGAGCAGCGGTCGAGTGCGCAACAACGCTTCACTCAATGGCGCGCCATGCCTCCGGAGCAACGGCAACAGCTGCGCCAGCGTTGGCAGCAGTACAAGAGCATGCCGCCGGAGCAACAACAGCGAGTACGCGAATCCTTCAACCGGTTTCGGCAAATGCCGCCGGAAAGGCGCACGGAATTGCGCAAGCAATGGCGTCAGATGAGTCCGGAGCAGCGCCGCAGAGTCATGCAACGAGCGCCGGCATCGCGGCGCAGCCCTCACGGGTGATAGCTGCGCTCGGCATGCGCCATCGCGTCCTCACGGCTGAAAAGCACATCGCGAAAGCGTCCTTGAACGAACATTTGCGCTTGGTCGGTGAAGTGAGGCGACGCGGGGTCGCCGCTTTCGCCACCGCTCATGATGGCCTTGGCATGAATGGCCGGACCAAATTCCACCGCCGCGACGAAGCTATTGCCGACCGATCCATAGATTTTCTTCGTCTTGCGCGGATATGAAGAGTCGAAGGACGCCAAGGCGCCCCAGTTGGATGACGCAAAGCCCACCGGCAGGCTGGGCTTGGCATCGTCGACCGGCTGTACGATGTCGTCGGTCAAACGCTGATAACGGTTGATATCGCCCCACGGCGTCTGCCACCGGCCGAAGTCGCGCTGCAATTTTGCAACTGCCGCGGTCAAGCCGTCGATGCGCTCGGACTGGGTCAAATGGCCGACCAAATAGTCATAGACCGGCTCGTCGGCGTCGCGCGCCTCGGGGCCCTTGCGCTCGAGCAACTGTTGGCCCCAGAAGATGGCGAGGGCCGTCGGCACCGAGTCCGCCGAGGTGCGCCGATCCCAATTGCGCAAGGTTCTGATCGGTTCCATCAGGCTGTCGCGCCGCGGATCATCCGCCGCCAATTGATCAAAGTCTTTGAACAAGGGCGGCAGCAGCACGTCGAAGGCGGTGAGGTGGCTATCGTAGCCGGCGGCGATCAAGCTATCCAAAGTCACATGGTGAATATTTTGCAGCACCTCGACGGCGTGTATGCCGCGTGGATTCTCGCCCTTGATCCACATGTAGGCCGGATAGTTCTCGCGCTTTGGGCTTGCAGCGCCCGCCGCCGAAAAGGGCCAGTTATTGGTGTTTTGAATCCACCCATTGCTGGGATTGAGCAGGGTGATGGTGTCTTCGAGCGCGTGGGGTCCCCGCCATTCGGTCGCGGGGTTGCTGCCGTCCACCGGATGGGTGAAATCGAACTTCGGATCGCGCTGGGGAATGAAATTTCCATGGAAATAGGCGATCGTGCCGTCCGCGTCGGCATAAACCGTATTGTTGGACGTGTCGGTGCGCATCTCCTGGGTCTTACGGAAGGAGGAGTAGTCCGTGGTCTTGGTGCGCAAGTACGACTGCGCCAGCGCCCGCACCGGATCCTGCAGCAACTTGATGGCGATCCAGCGGGTGTCGCCCCGGTCATTCTCGGCGCGGATGATCGGGCCGTGATGGCTGTGGTACACGGTGAATTTCCGGTATTCAGACCCGGCGCCCTGTTTGAACGCGATGGTGATTTGGCTCACCCGCAGTTTTCTTAGCGCGCCGCCATATCGGTAATACAGTCCGTCCGGCTTCTTGACGATGGTCTCGGCATACTCGTCGATGGCGTCGCCGCCGTACGATGTGTGCATCCAACCGTTGTGCTCGTTGAACCCCTGGTAGACGAAGAATTGTCCCCAGGTAACCGCGCCATAGACGTTCAATCCCCGCTCGCTGACCATCTGCAGTTCGCAGCGGAAATAGTACGAGGTATGCGGATTTATCCAGAGCAGCGCATGCCCGGACGCGCTGCGGCTGGGCGCGATGGCGAAGCCGTTGGAGCCACCGGGCGCCGATCTCGCCAAGGCCGATGACTCCTTCGGCGGGGGAATGTGCTGATCTTGCGCTCCGTAAAACTTCTCCAGATTGCCGAGGCTGATGCTTTCGATGTCGCCGCCGATGCTGCCTTCGGTGAAGGACAACGCCATCCAAGGTTCGAAATGATGAATGACCTTGGGCGCAACGGCGGGATGTTTCGACAAGAAGTAATTCAATCCGTCCGACCAAGCCACCATCAGTGTCTTGAGCCAAGCCGGGCTGCTGCGAAAACTGCGCTGCAGGCGGCGGGGATCGATAAACAATCTCTGACGAAGATCGCTGTAAATGGCTGCCTCGCCTTCGGCCTGTGCCAACAGCCCCAGGCCGTTGAGGTAGTTGCGCTCGATGCGGCCGAAGTCATCCTCGGCCTGTGCGTAGATCGCTCCGAACACCGTATCCGCATCGGATTTGCCGTAGATATGTGCGATGCCCCAGTTGTCGCGGACGATGCGGACATTTTCGGCATGCTGCCGCCAGCGAGCATCTTGCCCGGTGCCCGCTGCGGCGGCGCCAAGCGCGCTCAATGCGTAGAGAACAGTCAAGGCGAGAAATCTCATGGCAGCGAAGACCTCCTTTGCGTAGCATCGCGCAATGCGAATTCCCTTGCTCGTGCTTTTGCTAACAGGGTCGGCCTATGCAGCGACCACCTTCAGCGTGCCGGACGGCGAGCTACGCGATCCTTTGGTGTTGGTGACGTATGGCGACATGCGGTTCACGCAGACCACGGAAACCGAGGCGAGCAACCCTCGCGCGCGACGGGCATTGGTCGCAAAGATCGCCACGGAGAACCCGGCGGCGATCTTCCTCAACGGCGACATTCCTTGGCACGGTCTCGCGGCGGATTACGGGGTGTTTCGCCACGAGACGCGCCCGTGGCGCGCGCGGCATCTGCGAGTCTATCCGGCGCTCGGCAATCACGAATTTACGGTATGCCTGGAATGGGCATGTCTCGAGCACTGGTGGGATACGTTTCCGGAATTGCGCGGCCGGCGCTGGTATTCGGTCGCCATCGGCACCAAGGTCGTGAGTTTCGAGCTGGACAGCGACGCATCGCTGTTGCCGGGAAGCGAGCAGCGGATGTGGTTGGAGGATCAAGTCACTGATCTCGCGCCCGGCGTTCGCCTGGTATTGATCGTCATGCATCACCCGCCCGTGGCCGACGTGCAGACGATCATACTGACGGACCATAATCCGCGCCCGAACGAAGTCGCGCTGGCCGAGTATCTCAAGACGGTTGCCCCACAGTCGACGGCGCGCTTCGTCGTGAGCGCGGGCCATATTCACAACTATGAACGATTCACCGAGGGTGGCGTGGTGTACCTGGTGTCGGGCGGCGGCGGCGCCCGGCCCTACGAAGTGGATCGCACGCCCCGGGACCTGTACCAAAGCGGCGATTTTCCCAACTATCACTACGTGCGCTTCGAATTACACGGTGATCGAGTGGTGGGTGAAATGATTCGGCTCGAGGATCACGACGCGGTCAGGCCCAAGCGATGGCAAAGCCGGGATCGCTTCGAGATTACCCTGCAGCCTTGACGGCTTGAATGAGCTGCCCCACGGCCGATTGCGCGTCGCCGTAAAGCATGCGCGTTTGATCGAGCACGAACAGCGCATTGTCGATGCCGGAAAACCCCTGACCCTGGCCGCGCTTGATGACGATGACGTTCTTGGCCTTGTCCGCATTCAAGATCGGCATGCCGAAAATCGGGCTCGCCCGATTGGCGCGCGCGTCCGGATTGACGACATCGTTGGCGCCGATGATCAATGCCACATCGGCGGTTTCGAACTCGGCGTTGATTTCGTCGAGGTCGGAGATCAAGTCGTAAGGCACCCCCGCTTCCGCAAGCAACACGTTCATGTGCCCCGGCATGCGACCCGCGACCGGATGAATGGCAAACCGCACCTTGACGCCATGATCGATCAACAACTGCGCGAGTTCCCACACCTTGTGCTGAGCTTGCGCCACGGCCATGCCATACCCGGGCACGATGATGATCTTCTGCGAGTACGCCATCATGACCCCGGCATCCGAGGCTTCGATGGCCTTCTGGGAACCGGTGACGCCGGTACCGCCCGCGGACGAACTCTCGCCGAAGTTCGAGAACAGCACATTGGCGAGCGAACGGTTCATGGCCTTGGCCATGAGCTGGGTCAGCAAGGTGCCGGCCGCACCGACCACGGTGCCGGCGATGATCATGGCGGCGTTGTCGAGTACGAAGCCTTCGAAACCGACCGCCAGACCGGTCAGCGCGTTGTACAGCGAAATCACCACCGGCATATCGGCGCCGCCGATCGGCAATGTCATGGCGATGCCCAGCAGCAAGGCAAAAGCAAAGAACAAGGAAACCGCGGGCACGCCACCCTGCGCCGCGCCTAATTCCATGCCGGAGACGACCATGAAGCCTAAGGCGACCGTTACCAGCAAGATCGCCAAATTCACGAACTTTTGACCGCCGAAGCGCACCGACTTGGTGATCAAGCCCTGTAATTTCGCGAAGGCGATCAGACTGCCGCTGAAAGACACCGAACCGATGAAGCCGCCGATGGTGGCGATGGTCAGGTGCACAATGCTGTGCTCGCTGCCGCGATACAGTTCCACCGCCGCGATAGCGCCCGCTGCACCGCCGCCCATACCGTTGTACAGGGCAATCATCTGCGGCATATTGGTCATGGCAACGCGCTTGCCGCTGACCCAGGCCAGAATGCCGCCGACCGCGATGGCGCCGATCACCAGCATCAAATTCAAGGAAGAAGCGCCCATGAACGCCAGCGTCACGACCGTGGCGAGCACCATGCCTAAGCCTGCCCAGCGCACGCCGCTTACGGCGGTGACGGGCGAACTCATGCGCTTCAGGCCGACGATGAAGAGCGCCGCCGCCACAAGATAAGACAGCTGCGTCAGGGTTTCTATGGTCGAAGCGGAGGGCATGTCCTCAAGGTCCTTTCTTTCTAGCGGAGGAGACGAACATCTTCAACATGCGTTCTGTCACCACATAGCCGCCCACGGCGTTACCGGCGCCGAGAACTACACCGATGACGCCAATGACCCGCAATAGCGTGGTGTCGGCCGCGGCCAAGGCAACCATCGCACCGACCAGGACGATGCCATGCACGAAGTTCGATCCGGACATGAGCGGCGTGTGCAGGATAACCGGCACGCGGGAAATGACTTCGTAGCCGGTGAACGCGGCCAACATGAATATNNTTTGGCCGTCGTGTGTGAGCACGGCACCTGCGAATACTTCGTCGTTCCAGTCGATGGCAAGGTCACCTTTCACCAGCGCAGGTTTCAGCAGGTTGAATAGATTGCGCGAGTACATTTCGCTGGCGTGATACGGCAACGAAGCGGGCAGGTTCAGGGGGCCCACGATCTTGACGCCCCCGTGCACGACGGTTTCACCCGCCCGCGTCAGTTCGCAATTACCGCCCTGTTCGGCCGCGATGTC
>PMMB01000297.1 GCA_003165495.1 Gammaproteobacteria bacterium
TTCACATCGTAGCCGGTGTTGTCTTTGCGCAGGCTCTTGAGACCCGCCAGTATCCGGCCGTCCGCGAGCACCACTTCGAGGCCCAGCACCAGGTCACGCATCATGCCGTAGCGCAGTACCGCGGTGCCTCCCGCGTTGGTCGACAGATTGCCGCCGATCTGCGCCGTACCCTCGGAGCCCAAACTCAACGGGAAGAGGCGATCCGCCTCGCGGGCGGCCGCCTGCGCTTCGGCCAATGTGCAACCCGCCTCGATGATCATCGAATAGTTGGCGGCATCGATCTGCCGGACGCGATTCATCCGGCGCAGCGACAGTACGATCTGTGAGCCCGCTTCGTCGGGTGTGGCGGCGCCGCAGTAGCTGGTGTTGCCGCCGTGGGGCACCACCGCCACCTCCTCNNCGGAGTTGCGCCATGGTACAGATTGCGGAAGTCGGTAACAAAGGGCGCTACGGCGTCCGGCGACTCGAGCCAGGACCCCTTGCCGACGGCGGCCTTGAGCTCGCCTAAGGTATTGTGGTCAGGCGGGCGAGGCATATGGAATGGATGCGCTTACCCACGGAATATCAGAATCGCTTGCCGTCCCCTTTCCGTACCGCCGCAGGTACCGGCTTTAGGTCCCAAATCACGCCGAAGAACGACATCAGCTTCAACATGTAGAATGTAATATCGAATTCCCACCAGTAAAAGCCCTGGCGCACCGACGCGGGGTAGTGATGATGGTTGTTGTGCCATCCCTCGCCCAAGGTGATGATCGCCAGCCACACGTTATTGCGGCTGGCATCGCCGGTCTTGTAGCGCTGGCGCCCGAAAACGTGCGACAAGGAATTGATGGTATAGGTCCCGTGATAAACAGCCACGGTGGAGATGAAGAATCCCCACACCAGCATCTGCCACCCATTGGTACCTAAGCCCGGCGCCGCATGTTTGAGAAATACACCGAGCAAAAAGACACCGACCCCGAGAATTGTCGGTACCACGATATCGAAACGGTCCAGGAAGCGCAGCTCGGGGTACTTGAGCAAATCCTTCACCCGCGAAAGATCCGCGGCGAAGTGCTTGTGCGACATGAACCAGCCCATGTGGCTCCAAAAAAAGCCGTGTTGCACCGGCGAGTGCACGTCATCCGGCTTATCCGAGTGGACATGGTGGTGGCGATGATGTGCCGCCCACCAAATCGGCCCGCGCTGCACCGCCGAGGCGCCCAGCAATCCGAATATGAACTGCCCGACGCGCGAGGTCTTGAAGCTGCGGTGAGAGAAATAGCGGTGATAGAAACCCGTGATGGCGAACATGCGCACTACGTAGAGCACCAGCGTGACCGACAACGCCACCCAGCTGAAACCCACCCAGATCACGGCGAGGCAGGCAGCATGCATCAACATGAAGGGGGCGACGCGCGCCCAATCGACGTGCTTGTCCGAGTCCTGAGGCGTCACCAACTCGATGGGCCGTGTCGCAAAGTCGCTGTTGCCGAACCAACGCGAGAGTTCCCGACCCATGCGCTCGACGGTCGGCGGCTCTACCACGATTTCATTTTCTGGAGTCATCTCAATTCCTGTGACTGTAATGCCGCGATGCGTTCGTCGAGCGGCGGGTGGCTCATAAATAGCCGCATGAAGCCATTCGTGCTGCCGGTGTTGATTCCGAAGGCCTGCATTTGCGGAGGCATCGGCTCCCCCCGGCTCTGCTTCAATGCCTGCAGCGCGTCGATCATATTTGCGGTGCCGGCAAGATCGGCACCGCCCCGATCGGCGCGAAATTCCCGCCGGCGAGAATACCAGCTGACGATCATGCTGGCGAAAATCCCGAGTACGATCTGTGCCACCATGGTGGTCAGAAAGAACCCGATGCCGGACTGCACCCGGTCGTTCTTGAACAGCGCTCGATCGACGAAACTGCCGATGATGCGCGCGAGAAAAATCACGAATGTATTTAGCACACCTTGCAACAAAGCGAGAGTAACCATATCACCATTCGCGACATGGCTTATTTCGTGACCCAATACCGCCTCGGCCTGGGTGCGCGACATGCTGCGCAGCAGGCCGCTGCTGACGGCCACCAATGCCGCATTGCGCCGTGCGCCGGTCGCGAACGCATTCATCTCTTCGGCGTCGAATATGCCGACTTCGGGCATGCCGATCCGCGCTTGATCGGCCAGACGCTTGACCGTGGCGATCAGCCATCGCTCCAAGTCGGATTGCGGCGCCGCGATCACGCGCACGCCCATCATGCGCTTGGCCGTCCATTTCGACAGCGCGAGAGAGATCAGCGCGCCGCCAAAACCGAAAACCGCCGCGAAAACCAGCAGGCCGCCGAGTCCGCTCCCCGCCAAATGCACGCCGAAAACCTGCTCGATGATGAAGATCACCAGTGTGAGCAGGGCCAATACGGCCAAGTTCGTCACGAGGAACAGGAAAATGCGCTTCATGAGCCTTTTCTTTGGGAAAACTAACCGCAATATGGTAGCGCGGCAGACTAAAGGTCGGGACGTTCCTATTCAATTTCAAGGATCGCGCGCCGGTTGCCAGCCGACGGTCCCGGCACGAGCGACCGCTGGGCGGACATGATCGGCTATGTGCTGGTAATCTTTAGGATTAATCTCGCAAAGGTTGGGCATGCAATATAAGGATTATTACGAAGTTCTCGGAGTGGCCCGTAGCGTCGGCGCGGATGAGGTCAAGCGCGCCTACCGCAAGCTGGCTCGCAAATATCATCCTGACGTCAGTAAGGAAAAGAACGCCGAGAACAAGTTCAAAGAGGTTCAGGAGGCCTACGAGGTGCTGCGCGATCCGGAGAAGCGTGCGGCCTACGATCAGTTGGGGCGAGACTACCGCACGGGTCAGCAATTTCGCCCGCCGCCGGACTGGTCGCAGCGTTTCGGGCACTCCGGCAGCCAGCGGTTTTCCGATCTCAATGGCTTCAGTGATTTTTTCTCGAGCCTTTTTGGCGGTGCAGCAGGAGCGCCGGCGCCCGAGGCGGATGCGGGTCACCTGGATGTCACCGTGGAAGAGGCCTTTGCGGGCACGAAGCGTCGCGTCATGCTCAACGAGAACGGCCGTGCGCGCTCAGTCGACGTGCAAATCCCGCCCGGGGTCATCGAGGGCCAAAGCTTGCGCATCGCAGGGATGGGCGGCAGCGCGTCCTTGATATTCCGCATCAGACTGCGGCCACATGTCCTCTACGTTCTTCAGGGCAAGGACGTGCAGATCGAATTACCCTTGGCCCCGTGGGAGGCCGCCTTGGGTGCAAAGGTGGCTGTGCCTACGCTCGGCGGGACCGTCGAATTGACCGTGCCTGCAGGAGCGCAATCCGGGCAGAAACTTAGGTTGCGCGGGCGCGGTTTTCCCGGCACTCCCAGCGGCGACCAAATCGTCATCATCAAGCTGGTCACACCGGCGGCGGGGTCCACACAGGCGAAGCAAGCCTACGAGCGGATGAAGAGCGAATTTAATTTCGATGCGCGCGCCGGTTGGCCGTAGAATTCCGGGTCGAGGGGGCGAGCATGCACTATTCGATTCAGGTCAACGGCAAGCAACGAGCGGTCGAGGCGGATCCCGACTTGCCCTTGCTCTGGGTGCTGCGCGATTTACTCGACCTGAAGGGCACTAAGTTCGGTTGTGGCAAGAGTCTGTGCGGGGCGTGTACCGTTCATCTGAACGGCAAGGCCACCCGATCCTGTGTGACGCCGATCTCGGCCGTCGGCTCCGCGGCAATCACCACCATCGAGGCCATTGCGACGACCACGACCGGTCGCGCGGTTCAAGAGGCTTGGCTGGCGGTCGACGTCGTGCAGTGCGGCTACTGTCAACCCGGCCAAATCATGTCGGCGAGTGCGCTGCTCAATAGGAAGCCGCGTCCCACCGATGCCGACATCGATCAAGCCATGGCCGGCAATATTTGTCGTTGCGCCACCTACACCCGCATTCGTGCGGCCATCAAGCAAGCCGCCGGACAGCCGACGGCCGACTCGCGTGACCCCTATGGCGACTGAATCACGGCGCGCCTTTCTGCGCGCAAGCGTCGCGGTCGGCGGCGGTCTGCTGCTGGATTTCTCGGTGGGTGTTGCGTTGCCGGGCGTGCTGCGTGCGGCGCCGGCGAATGCATCAGAGGCCGCGTCCGCGCTCAATGCCTTCGTGCGGATATCGAGCGACGGCGTGGTCACCATCATGTCGAAGAACCCGGAGATCGGCCAAGGCATCAAAACCATGCTGCCGATGCTGATCGCCGAGG
>PMMB01000205.1 GCA_003165495.1 Gammaproteobacteria bacterium
TCAAAATCGCAGGTACCGCCGGGAATGGCGCTACGGTGTTTGATGGCGCTCAAGAACTCGGAGTCGCGTAAAGGCCCCATGTAGTTGCCGCCGATCGTCGATAGATCATTGCGCAACTGGAGGAGGTTCGAGATCAGCGACTTGAGACGGCCGGGGTCGACGCCGGTCTTGGTTTGGTATTCCTTGAGTACGTTCACGTGACGCTCGAGTTCCTTCAGAACCTCGCTGCGTGAATCGCCGCGCGCTGTGATGGCCAAGATCTCGAGTAGGCTCGCGACCGCCGCGCGCGAACTCCAGGGATTGGGTGACTCGCTGTGATAGGAAGCCTGGGTATAGAGAAACTCCAGTCGCAGGAAGGTCCGCATGCGCTCGTTGAGAGGCTGCTCATAGACGATCGGCGCCGCCTCGGGGTCCGCTTGGGTCAGTGGATCGGGGTGAGAGTTCATCAGCCTATTCTGAGCCAACCTAAGGCCCAGGGTAAACCTCAGGTTTAGGTTAAATCACGCTCTGGGCGCTGCGCTTCAGCCAGCCGCAGATATCGCTCGTGCAAACGATCGACCGACTGTCGCAAATCCGTGACGGTGCCGGTGTTCAGCAGCACGTCGTCTGCCAAGGCGAGGCGAGCGGAGCGGCTCGCCTGAGAGGCCAGGATTGCATGAGCCTGTTCGAGCGAGCAGCCGTCACGTGCCATTACGCGATGCAGTTGCACCGCTTCGTCCACGTCGACCACCAAAATGCGGTCCATGCGATCGCGCGAACCACCCTCGACGAGCAGCGGTATGGCCATGACGACGTATGGGCCGACAGCCGTCTCTGCGCTCTGGTCCATGTCGGCGCGGATCAGCGGATGAAGAATGGCCTCCAGGTCGCGCCGTGAGCCGGGATCGCTGAATATCAGGTCTCGAAGAGCGCGCCGGTCAAGTTCACCATTCACGGCAACTACGCCGCCGCCGAACCGCTGGATGACTTGCGCAAGCCCGGGTTTACCCGGCGCGACCACCGCACGGGCCGCCACATCGGCGTCGATGATGGGAACGCCAAGATCTATGAATCGTTGGGCAACGGTGCTCTTGCCGCTGGCGATGCCGCCGGTGAGGCCGATGCGCAGGCGACGCCTCATGGCCTAATGCTTGAGACCGGACACGCGCAAATAGCCGTTGACCAGCACATCGCCGTACATCATGGCGAGCCAGCCCGCGGCAGCCAGGTAGGGGCCGAAGGGCATCGGGGCGCTGCGGTCGCGGCCGCGCAGGACGATCATCAGGATTCCGAGAACGGCCCCGGTAGCGGCCGAGAGCAAGATGACCAACGGTAAGAGCTTCCAACCCAGCCACGCGCCCAAGGCGGCGAAGAGCTTGAAATCACCATAACCCATGCCTTCCTTGCCGGTAATCAGGCGAAACGTATGGAACACCAGCCAGAGGCTCGCATAGCCCGAAACCGCGCCGATGATGGCATCGTGCGCGGACACCGGAATCGGGCTTCCCGCAATCGGGCCCACCATCACCGCCGCCGCCAAGCCGGCCCACATCAGTGCCAGAGTAATGCCGTCGGGCAGCAGCTGATGGTCGATATCAATGCCGGTGAGCGCGATCAAGGCCCAGGTGACCAGCAACCCGCAGGCTGCCGGCGCACCAAAGCCGAAGCGCCACGCAACCCACGCCGACAGCAAACCGGTCGCCAGTTCCACCAGGGGATAGCGCAACGAGATCTTGGCCTTACAGAAGGCGCAGCGTCCGCGCAGTAGCAGCCAGCTCGCCACCGGGATGTTCTGCCAGGCCTTGATGGGCGTCTGGCAGGCGGGGCAAGCGGAACGGGGCGTGCTCAAGGTCAATCTTTCGGGGACCGCCTGGGCCATTGACGCGGTCGCTGCGGTGTCGCCGACCGAGGGCAGCAACTCGGCGGCCTGGGCGCGCCAATCGCGCTCCAGCATGATGGGCAGGCGGTAAATAACGACGTTGAGGAAGCTGCCGATCATGAGCCCCAGCAGGAACACCGACCCCGCGAAGAGCGCAGGGTTGTCGGTGTAGAGCACGGCGAGGTCGTTCAGCATGGGCTAAACAGATATCTCGTCCGTGTAGCCCGACAAGCGATTAAATTACGGTGCCCAGTTTGAATATGGGTAAGTACATGGCGATGACCATTCCGCCGACCAGTACGCCCAGAATCGCCATAATCGCCGGTTCAAGGAGTGCGGACATACCGTCCACGGCATTGTCCACTTCGCTCTCGTAGAACTCGGCGACTTTGGCGGACATGGTATCGAGGGAGCCGGATTCCTCTCCCACCGCGATCATTTGCACCACCATGTTCGGGAATAGGCCGGTGTTCTCCATGGCGCGCTGCAAGCGCTGGCCCGTGGCAACTTCGTCTTTCATGCGCAAGGTGGCTTCTTCATAGGCGATATTGCCCGTTGCACCGGCCACGGATTCCATTGCCTCAACCAAGGGCACGCCCGCCGCAAACATCGTCGACAGCGTTCGCGCAAAGCGCGCAATCGCTGCCTTGACCAGAATGGGCCCGATGATCGGAAATTTCAGCATTGCGCGGTCAATCGCACGGCGCATATTTCTCGAGCGCTTATAGAAATATAGGAATGCGTATATGCTGCCCCCAGTCACTATCAAGACCATCCAGCCTTGATGCTGCATGAACCGCGACATGTTGACGACCATTTGCGTAAATGCCGGCAGATCTGCACCAAAGCCTTTAAACAGCGATTCGAATTGTGGAATGACAAAAATTAGCAATACGCAGCTCACTATGACGGCAACGATCAACACCGCGGCGGGATAGAACAGCGCTTTCTTGATTTTTTTCTTCAGCGCTTCGGTTTTTTCTTTGTAGGTTGCGATCTTGTCCAGCAGGGTTTCCAGCGCACCTGCTTGTTCGCCGGCTGCGACCAGATTTACGAAGAGATCGTCAAAATACAACGGGTGCTTCGCCAACGACTCGTGCAGAGTGCTGCCGCCTTCGATGGTCGCCTTGATATCGAGCACCAATTTTTGCATCGCCGGCTTCTCATGACCATTGCCGATGATTTCGAAGGCCTGAACCATCGGAATTCCCGCCGACATCATGGTTGCAAGCTGGCGGGCGAACACGGCGATATCCAACGCCGTAACTTTGCCTCCGGATCGAAACGCGGAGCTTGGCGTCTTGACGCGAGTAGGCGCTACGCCTTGGCGGCGCAGGTCGGCGCGCAGAGCCGCTTCGTTCGCAGCAAGCGACTTGCCGCGCACTTTGTTGCCGCGTTTATCCTTACCCTCCCATAAAAACTGGGTTTCTTTCTTGCCTGCGGTTGCCGATATCGCCATAAATCAATCCTTACGGTTACCTGCTAATCGATTGTGACGTTGTTGACTTCTTCCAAACTTGTCACGCCGTCTCTCACTTTTTGCAAACCTGCACGACGCAGGTTCCAAATGCCGTCTTTGGTGGCCTGATCGTTGATATTTATGGCACCGCCGCCTTCCATAATGATGCGACCGATGGTTTCCGTGACGGGCATGACCTGATAAAGCCCCACGCGGCCCTTGTAGCCATCCGTGCACTGACCGCATCCGACCGCCTTGAATACCTTGAACCCGCTTTCGATGTCCACGGCCTCAAAGCCCTCCTTCTTCAGGGCTTCAGCGGGAATGTCGATCGGCTGTTTGCAGTTGCTGCACAGCTTGCGTGCCAATCGCTGCGCAATAATAAGGCTCACCGACGTCGCGATGGCATAGGGCTTGACGCCCATGTCGACCAATCGCGTCAAAGTTTGCGGCGCATCGTTGGTGTGCAAAGTCGATAGGACCAAGTGTCCGGTTTGCGCAGCCTTGATCGCGATCTCGGCTGTTTCCAAATCGCGGATTTCGCCGACCATGATGACGTCGGGATCCTGCCGCAGAAAGGCGCGCAATGCGGCTGCGAAAGTGAGTCCCACCTTGTTATTGACGTTTACTTGATTGATGCCGGGCAGATTGATTTCAGCCGGATCCTCGGCGGTGGAGATATTGCAATCTTCGGTATTCAGGATATTGAGGCCCGTGTACAGCGACACAGTCTTGCCGCTACCGGTAGGGCCGGTCACCAAGATCATTCCCTGCGGCTTGGCAAGGTATTTGAGGTAAAGCTCGCGCTGAAGCGGCTCATAGCCCAATGCGTCAATGCCAAGCATCGCGCTGGAGGGATCGAGAATACGGGTGACCACCTTCTCGCCGAATAGCGTCGGGCAAGTGCTGACGCGGAAATCGATGGCGCGGTTCTTCGACAATCGCATTTTGATGCGGCCGTCCTGTGGCACCCGGCGTTCCGCAATATCAAGCCGCGCCATGACTTTGAGGCGCGCGACGATTTTTACCGCCAGCTGTACGGGGGGTAAGGCGACTTCTTTGAGAACGCCATCCAACCGCGTACGAATGCGGAACATCTTTTCATAGGGTTCGAAGTGAATATCCGATGCGCCCTTCTTGATCGCGTCCAGCAAGATCTTATTGACGAAGCGCACGATCGGCGCGTCTTCAACGTCGTCGCGGCCGAGCGCTTGCGCGTTGGGATCTTCGTCGCCGCCGGTGACTTCGAGATTCTCAAGATCGAAGTCGTCGTCGGTAAAGGCTGGCATGGCCGCTTCGGCCTGGTCCATGGCTTTGCCGACTGCCATCTGTAGCTTGTCGTCCTCGACCACGACGAACTCGATGCTCATCGAAGTCTGGAATCGAATCTCATCCAATACATGCAGATTGGTTGGATCCGCAACGGCCAGGAACAAGCGCTTGCCGCGCTTCATAAGCGGTAACACACGGTGCTTCTGCAAGAGCTTGTCGCTCACTGCGCGAACCGCGTCCATATCGGGCACAACCGCATCCAAATCCAGCAAGGGCACACCAAACTCGTTCGAAGCGGAAATGGCGATATCGCGGGCCGTCGCCAGGTTCGTCGCCACGAGATGGGTCACCAGATTGACGCGCTTTTCCTTCGACCGGGCAATAGCATCCTGCATGGCCGTTTCGTCCAACAGCCCGTCTTGAACCAGGCGTTGCGCCAGGCCGCCCAATGCTGCGCGACTGGCGCCGCCAACTGCCGCTATTGCGTTATCATTCATGGACTTACAGTAAACCCCAGGCCGTTGCTTCTAGTCTACTATTGGTAGCTAGTTGAGCAATTGTCAAATCATCTGCGGATAGTCGCACATTGGCAGCGCCCCACTCGTGACTTCGATCGCAAAATGAGCCTTCCCGGGGGGTAGCCGCCGCAGGCGGCAAAAAAGAAGCCCCTCTTTGAGAGGGGCTTCGGGTGCTGTTGCACGGCGGATCGACCGCCGACAGCAAAGTATCACTACTTGCAGTTGCTCGGCACGTACTTGGTCGCTACGGTGCCTGCGGCTGCGCCGCCCATCGACTGCGCCGTTGCAGTAACTTTGCCTACAGACGTGCAGGCCCAGTCAATATTGCCCGTTATGGCTCCGGCAGATCCTAACGCCGTGCCATTAATGAACGGTGAAAGAACAAGTGTGTTCGCACCGGCGGCTAACTGCGGGATCGCAACCGAGTTGTAAGTGACCGTGATGACTCCTTGCCCAGCACCTGCCGCAGTAGCGATCGCAAGCGTTGTGACATACTTGGTCGATGTGAAACTGGTGTTCCAAGAATTCCCAGCAGCCGTGAGCCCCACCGCCCCGCCGGACTGGAATGATTCGGCAACGGCCGTTTTCGCCGAGTCCGCGAGATTCAGGCCTTCCGTGACTTTCGCGCGGATGGTGTAATCCTGATACGCCGGGATGGCGATCGCTGCCAAGATTCCGATGATGGCCACCACGATCATCAATTCGATGAGCGTGAAGCCCTTTTGCATTTTGTTAAACATTTTAACTCCTAGATATGAACACGAAATGAAGGCTTGCATTCGAACAACGGCTTGCGCCAGTGACAGGGAATGAGCAAGTGTCATGCCAATCGTACGCCCGTCACGTAAGTACATGAACTTCCTAAACAATCTGGCGAATACCGATTAAACCATTGACATATTTGCGTCGTGTCGCGGCGTCATAGGCGACGCGCCACGTCAACTAGTGACGAAAAATGTCAGTGTGTGAGTTAAGCCATTCACGCCCGCGAGGTGTCGTCCCGCAAGAGGATTACCTTCCCAGAGTTTTCAGCGGACCGATGAATTTCTCATAGTTGCGCCAGCGAGCCACGGAACTCTTGTAAACCTTCTGCCGCACCTGCCACGCGCTGGCAGTGGTCACTTGCCGCCTATTCGTATGGAACTCCAGTACCCGTGGGTCCCATTCGAGACCGATAAATTCCAGCATTTTGCGCGACCACGTCTCTGGATCGGCCACTAGTTCTTCGTAAGGCACGTCGAGAATGAATCCGGGCGGCAGTACCGCGCGCCAATGCGCCATGAGCCGCTGGTGTTCGCGGTAGTAGTGGACCAGGTCCGACAGATCGAACGTGAAGTTGATGCCCATTAAGAACTGCTGGAAATAGCAAGAAAGGCAAGTGTCGATCGGATCTCGTCGCATGTAGATGACGCGAGCATTAGGGAACACCGAGTAGATCAACCCCAGAAAATCGGAATTCACGGGGGCTTTGTCGACGACGCGCGACGCAGTCCCGGAGAAACCATCCAGAATGTGCAGATATTCTTCGGCCACTTTAAGCCGGGCCGGCCCGCCTAATATACCCTGCGTTCCCGTATCCTTCGCGGTTTGAGCTGCCCAAAAATCCAACTCTCCGGCTCCGTGCGCGGCCGGATGCGAAGCGATGATTTGCTCGGCGAGAGACGTGCCTGAGCGCGGCATCCCCACCACAAAGACAGGCTTCACCGAGGACGATCCTGTGGCCCCAATTTTCGATATCGCGTCGCGCGAATAAACCCGAATCGACTCGTCAATGCGATGCGAGCGCTCCTTCCGGTCATAGTCGTCCGCCACAGTCTTCAATAACTCGTTACCCCGCTTGAAATTCTGGAAAGCCTGAGCAAAATCATGGACGTCATCGCAATACTTTCCCATGGCAAAGCGCAAATTCGCCTCTTCCAATGGGTGGATTGAGCTTTTCGCCATCTCCTCCGCGTTCTTGAACCACTCGCCGTCGGCATTTGTCATTTTGCGAGTGTCGGCCAGCGCCGCCCAAGCATTCGTCATCTTGGGATTGAGTTCTACAACGCGCCTGTAGGTCAATTCGGCCTCTTCGAAGCGGCCCTCCACCAAGGCGATTTGTCCCATCCCGAACAATGCGTGGACATTGCGAGGGGTGGTCTTCAACACCTTTGCAAAACACGCTCTGGCATCGCGCAGGCGCCCTCGGAATACCAGAGTCAATCCGAGATTAGTCCTCGCATCGAGATTATTTGGCCGCAACTTGAGCGCGCGCCGCAGCAATGCTTCTGAATCGGAAAGGTAGCTCTTCTGGCGCAGCAGATTCCCGAGATTGGCGTGCGGATCCGAGTAATTCGGCTTTATTGCGATCGCCTCGCGAAAATACCGCTCCGCCTCGTCATAGCGACCCAGGTGCAACAGCGCAGATCCCAGATTGTTGAGCGCTTCCGCGTGCGAGGAGTCGAACTCGACCGCTTCCTTATAAAGGGCGGCAGCCTCGGTATAAGCGTTCTGTTCGATGAATTTATTGCCTCGGTTAAAGAGCTGTTGAGCCTTGGCCCGGTCAGGGCGATTGGCCGGAGCGTCCACCAAATTCTGATTTGGCGCGGAACCCTGACTCTGCGAAAGATGCAGTACCACTGACTGAGTGACCTCATCGGCGGTCTCTCTCGCAACGCCGTTCTCGATCAACCGCCACTTGAAGGAATTCGCAAATTTCGCTTTCTTATAAAAGTTAAGTTGCAATGGCCGCACCTCGCTGTCAGCACGCCGCAGCAATTGCTCCATCGAACCGGAGGTACTACTGACCGGTGAACCTCCCGTGACTGCGGATTCGGTCCGTGGCGCAAACTCGTCGGCTAAAGCGGCACCGATTTCGGCGGCTTCACGCCCGTTTAACCATGTGAGAATCATCGTTCTGTGTCCAAGTATCGAGGCATGAGGGTGATTATCCGCTCCTGACTATTACATAATCACACAATTCCGCTTTGTGCTTTGAGTCACGAAAGTGTCATTCGATCCCCAGCTTCTTTATCCGGTACCGCAACGCCCGGAACGACATCCCCAAGACCTTCGCCGCCGCCGTCTTGTTATATCGAGTTTGTTCCAGTGCCTTCCGAATGGCGTCACGCTCGATATCCTCCAGGTGATTTCCGAGCGCTCCTCCACTTTGGGTATTGGCGGCGGCGGCAGGTGCGTCGCCAAGGTTTGGCCGCAGTTGGATGTCGCTGGCGCTTATTTCTCCGCTGGTGCCTAAGGTAATCGCGCGCTCGAGGATGTTTTCGAGTTCGCGCACGTTACCGGGGAAGGCGTAGCTTTCGAACGCGGCTAGTGCATCCTTGCCCAGCATCGGCGGCGAAATCTTCGTGCGTCGTCCCAGCCGCCGCAGTATCGCCTCAGCAAGTTCCGGAACGTCCTCAGGTCTTTCGCGAAGCGACGGTACGCGCAGCTCGATGACATTCACGCGATAGAACAGGTCTTCACGGAATTTTCCCTCAGCAACCAGCGTCGACAGGTTCTTGTGCGTGGCTGACAGGATGCGCACATCGACGCCAACTTCGAGCTGCTCGCCCAGCGGCCGCACCACCTTTTCCTGGATGACACGAAGTAGCTTGACCTGCATATGGAGAGGTAAGTCGGCGATCTCATCAAGAAACAGCGTGCCGCCTTCGGCGGATTGAATGAGGCCTC
>PMMB01000293.1 GCA_003165495.1 Gammaproteobacteria bacterium
GGGCATTTGCAGGCGCTCGATTGCATGGTGGACGGCATACCCGCGACTGCCTTCATTGATTCAGGCGCCGAGGTGTCGGCCGCCAACGAACCTTTGCTTGCTGCCTTGGCAAGGCGCAATCCGGCTTTTCGCGAGACCGGCAGCATGCGTTTGATTGACATCACCGGCGGCGAGATCTTGGGAAAGGTAGCGATGGTTAACAAGATCCGCTTGACGGCGGCGTTGACATTCACCGACTGCCCCTTAGTGATCGCCGATTTTCTGGTCTTCGACGTGTGGGGATTGCGTCAGCGTCCGGCATTGTTGATCGGGATGAACCTCCTGCGGCAGTTCGAGAGAGTGTCGATCGACTATGGGCTGCAGGAAATTCGCTTCGATTTGGCAGCTTATCGCTCACCCCCGAAACCGTTGATCACAATGGTCGACTAGCGAAACGAGGACGTCGCGGCTACCGCGCGGGTGCGGTCTTCGAACCTATCCGGCCATGACGGCGCATTTGTCCGTCTTCACGGTTATCGGCACCGTTGTCCGGCCGAAAAACTGAGCGTTGAGGGATGCGCACGGGTCTCTTTGCCCGGCAGCGCATGAACCTCTCTCGCAAGCTCTCATGCACGGCTGGCGATACTGCGCCGATCCGGATCCATTCGAGCATCATCGCATCCCAATCTCCATCATCTGCATGACTTCCCTGGCCCATTCCCTGCATCAGTCTCTGCACCTGATACTCCCGGCGCAATGCGTCATCCTCGGGTGGCGTGGGCGTTTCGCTCAGGATTTCGCAGCGAATGCATAACGTTCTCAGCGCTTTCTCGCGGGCCTCACTGTCGGCGTCGGAAATCGAGCCAGCTTTCGCAAATGTCTCCTTGACCACCTGAAGACCCCCTTTTGGCCAGCGCTGAACGCCCGCAATAAAAGTCTCAGCGGCTTGCCTCAGAGTCTCTCGCTCGGAAATCTCTGTATTTCGCGCCACCGCCCATTCGTAGTCCTGTATGCGTCGACCGGCCTCGAACAGATTCGTGAATGCTTGCTCCGCATCGTGGACGCGCTGCTGAGCCATTTGAGCCTCGCACAACCCAAGCGCACGGTCGAACCGATCTTGTAGCCCGCGCGCTTCAGCCCTCGGCATTTCATCAAGCGCATCAAACGCGGTACGCCACTCGGGAATTTCTGCACCTCCCTCGAGCAGGGCCGTCCCCGACGACGCGGCCACTCGCTCCGCCTCTTCGCACAACGCCACGGCCTTCAGCTTGTTGGCTTCGAGCCCGGCGGTGTATTCGGCATTAGCCTGCTGGCGTTTTTGATAAACCGCATCGCACAGCTCACGAAATTCACTCCACAACGACTGATCCTGTTCGCGCGGCGCGAGGCCCGTTTCCTTCCACAGGATTTGCAGCCGCTTCACGGCATCGATAGCCTCACGGCTATCTTCTTGAGTGAGCAAATGCCGCGCTCGTTTGATTAGAGATTGCTTATCCGCCACATTGCGCTCATACCACGCATCGATCCTTGCCTGCAGGCGCCCCATCGATGCATCAAAATCCCCTTGAACAGCCCGACTGGTTTCGCGGTCCACGGGGAAATATTGACGCCACTCCCGCGGCGCTTCGCGCAAAACGCTCGCCAATAGGCGCCAGTCCGGATTTTCCCGATTCTGAGTCGTTTCAAATGCCGTCAGCCGCTCGAGCACGGCTTTGCGATTTTCCAGATTGTTCTGTCGCAACTTCGCCTGCGCCTCGAAATATTCACGACAGGGTTGATATGCCGCTTGCGAGGCTTGGTGAAACCGCTCCCATTCCGCCGGCGCTTCGCTTACGATCCCTTTGCTGATCGTGCGCCATTCCTGTTGCAGAGATTTGATGTGGTCGGCAAGGACTCTAGGTTCTTCTGTTGAACCGATAAGCGCCTCCATCTCCTCGATCAGCTCGATGCGCTTGGGCGCGACGGCATAGTCCTTCCACTGCTTGAGCTCATTCAACTTGTCATCGAGCTGCTGCAAATGCCGCGTGAGATAGGCCGGCACTGCAGGCGCATTCGGCAACTTATCTTCTATCGCGCGACGCAGCCCTGCCGCGCTTTGCGTATTACCGTCGCTCAGCGCGTCGTTGGCCTTGCGGATCAAACCGCCAATCTGGCGAAAGATCTGCTCCTCCGCGGCCAACTTCTCAGCGCGCGCCGTCTCTTCTGCCTCACGGGCTGCGGCCGCTTCTTTGCGAAGCTGCGCTTCGGCAGCGGCCTGTGCCGAAGTAGCCTCTTGAGCCGCCTGCTGCGCGCGCTCGTGTGCGTCATGAGCGGCCTGCTGCGCTGCCTGCCGCGCAGAGTCCTGAGCAGCTTGCTGCGCAACCTGTCGCAGATGCTCCGCGATGACTTCCCTGCAGAGATCGATCGATTGCTTGGCATGCAGTTCGATATCTGCAGATGGCCGCGTGGTAAGCGAGCGCCACCGAATATTGAGCTGCTCAAAGGCTGATGTGTAAAGAGCGTCATAGATCCGATGACTGTGCCGCTCGAGCGACGCGCAAAGCGTACTGACCTCGCTCGCAATCGCTGCCGCTTTGCGATCCTCAGCGTTCAGCACGTCGCACTTCTGCTTGAGAATCTTGTAGACAGTCTTGTCTTTGCTACGGACCTGTTTGAGCAGCTGTCTGAGCTGCGCGGGATCTGCAACGGCCTGCGCCGCCAACTGCCGCAATCGGCTGGACGGACTTTCCACGACGAGCTGCGCGACCAGCATCGAATCATCGATCGAGGCAAGCGCCTGTGGCAGGCGGCCTGTATCCTGACACAGCGCCGCCACGCAGAGCATCACTGACGGATTCCTCAGTTGATCGCAGAACGCGGCGAAATCGATAGACCCCGCATCGATGAGTTGAGCCATACGCGCCTGCGCGGCCTGTTCCAGAGCGGCGGGAAAAGCGACTGAAGCGCTATCCGCCATACCGGACAGTCCGGCAAGCCTCCGCAGAGCGTCTCCATCCGGCAGCTTATGAATGGCCGCGACACGCAAGCGCTCTTCATCGGTGCCAAACGCCGTTCCAAGGATGAGATCCGGAGATCCCGCGTTTAGTATCGTGATTCGCTCTTCAAGAGTCGGCGGGGACGGCGGTGCCTTACGAAAAAGGCGCGTGAACGGCTTCATCGAACCACCCTACCAGCCCCAACGCGCGGCGGAACCGCGACCGTGCTGTCCAGAAAAGTGCATGAATGCCATTCGAAAAATACCTCTTCTCGCCAGTGAATATCGGTGAATTATACCGGCGCGTTGAACGCGCACCCGACTATCGTCAACTGCCCGCGTCACTCCGATGAGATGCCCAGACTGCGGGCCAAGAAACTGGCGGTAGCCTCGTCGACGCGCAGCCAGGTTGCGTGGCGCAGAAAGCCGTGGATTTCGTTGGGGATCACGATCTCTTCATAGGGGAGATTGCGCGCCTCAAGGCGACGCGCGAGATCGATCGTCTGCTGAAACGGCACGTTGTGGTCGTCATCCCCTTGGATCAGAAGTACGGGCGACTTCCAGCCGTCAACGCCCGCATCCGGCGACGAGTTCCAGGCAACCTCCATCGCTTTCTCGCGATCGCCTTTCTCATAACGCGTCACCGATTTGCCGGACACTTCGTCCATTAGCCGCGACCAGTCGTGCACGCCATGAAGATCGACTCCGGCCTTGAAGAGATCTGAATTGCGCGCGAGCGCAAGGGCAGTAAGGTAGCCGCCGTACGAGCCGCCCCAGACGCCGATTCGCTTCCCATCAACGCTCGGAAGTGTTTGCAGGAAATGGGCGCCCCCCACTACATCCTGGTATTCGGCAGCTCCTGCGTAGCCTGCATGCTCGGGCTGATGAAACGCGCGGCCGTAGCCGATGCCGAGCCTGTAATTCACAGCGAGCACGACGAAGCCGTGTGCAGCCAGATACTGATTCACGGCGTAGGCGTTGCTGTAGTACTCCATGTAATGCCAACCAAGCATCATCTGTCGCGGAGGGCCGCCGTGCAGGAACAGGACGGCGGGCTTCGCAGCGGACGGTCTCGCCCCGCTGCTCTCGAACAACTGTCCATGTATGCGGGTTCCGTCGGCTGCCTGAAAGATGACACTCTTCGGTACGACGAGCCGCGCGAGCGGAAAGTCTGCGGGCAGTGTCCCAGCGGCCAGCGCGGCGCGATGCGATCCGCTCAGACCCACGAGTCCAATCGATGGCGGCTGCTGCGCGCCGGCCGTAACAAACGCGACCCGGTCTCCCGCGGCGCTTACGGGCGTCCACTCGAGCGTCTCACCCGACGTGAGTGCGATCGATCCCGCATGATCCACGGGGACACGGAAGAGATGGCGGCGATCGTCGTCCCCCGCCGTGTTACCGGTGTTGGCATCGTAAATCATGAATCGTTGGTCGCGGCTTTCGGCGACATGCTCGACCATAAATGGTCCCGGCGTGAGCAATATCGGGGTGCCGCCTGTCGCCGGCACGGAATAGAGGTGAGGCCAGTCATCGAGATATGCCATAAAGACGAGACGATCTCCTGCCGCCCAATGCAGATTGGCTTCGCCCTCGACGTCGGGATAGGAGCCGGCGAGCGTGTCTGGGCTCTGCCAGGCCGCGCGCCCCGCGCCGCCGTCGGCCGATGCCACCCAGATCGACCAGCGATGCGGCGCCTGCGTGAGAATTGGATCCGGCGGCCCACCTTCCCCCGCTTGCCTCACGAAGGCGACATGCGTGCCATCCGGTGACCAGCGCGGCGAGATATCCTTATCGGTGGACGGGGCCAGATAGACGAGCGGCGCATTCTTGGAAGTGAATATTCCGATAAACGAGTGCTCGCTGCGGTCTGAAACGAATGCTAGCCGACTTCCGTCCGGCGACCAGCGTAGATCGCCGTTCTTGCCCCGATCGAAGAACAGGCGCTCGGGCTTGCCTTCGCCAAGGGGCGCCGTCCAGACGTGGTGTTCCTTGGTATACACGAGCTGTCCGCGCGCGGAGATCGAGGGTTCGTCACCCTCGTCGATTTTCTGCGGCGCGCCGCCGGTCAGCGGCACGGCCCAAATGGCCGTCTGCGGCTGCTCCGGCGAGGAACTCGGGTCGGGCGCGAGATTGCCTTCTGCAGGCCAGTTAGCGTCATGATCGCCTCCCAGCACGAAAACCAGGCGCATGCCGTCCGGGGAGAAAGTGAGCTGCGTGATCTCCTGCCCGTCATCTTCGGTGTACTGCGTAATCTGCAGTGGCATAAAGGCCGGGCCACGCGCGACCCAAACGTTGCGGACTCCATCGATATTGCGCACCCAGGCAATCACATCACCGTGTTCCGCCGCTGCGAGCTGCGTGGCATACGGATAGTGGAGCATCTGCGACATCGTGAACTCGGATCGCGGCGCCGCGCGCGAAGCGAAAGGAGCCAGGAAAAGCGCCAGTAGCGTCCACGTCAGAGATCGGAGATTATGCATGAGCGAGCCACCCTGTCCGGAGACCTTAAGGTCAGCGAATGATAGCTGCAAAAGTCCTACCTCGGGCAACGCCTCACCTGGCAAACTCCATTGCTTCTACAGGAGATCAACCATGGCACTCGATCAAGGTTTCTTCGACATCTGGACTCCGCGGGCACTGGCCGCGCTACGATTTGTCGCTGCATTTTTGTTCCTGCAGCACGGGACCGCCAAGCTAGTCCACGTACCGCACGTCGCGGCATTCGACCAGCTGCCCGCGTTGTCGCTCATCGGCTTTGCGGGGATACTCGAAATCGTAGGAAGTTTGTTGATATTGCTTGGCCTGTTCACTCGGCCTGCAGCATTCATTCTGTCCGGAGAGATGGCGGTAGCCTATTTCATGGAGCACGCACCGCACGGCAACTTCTTCATGCCGGCGCTGAACCAAGGAGAGGAGGCAGTTCTCTACTGCTTTGTGTTCTTATTCATATCGGTAGGCGGCGCTGGCGCTTGGAGTATCGACGCGAAGCGCTCCCGCCCATAAATGAATGGGTACTTGCGCTTGTAAACAGTTCGTGTGTTTTATCTAAAAAGCCCGCATCTTATTGTTTTATAACAATAAGATGCGGCGTTCCTGACTACTAGACGCCACGCGGCGTATACGAGAACTTCTGGCCGGCGATGGTGGCTGCGTACATGAGCCCGCCCTTCGCTATGGTGAACACTGCCATGCCATTTTGGTAGGCGCCGGTCGCTCTCGCGTCACTCTCGATTGCACTGACACCGGCAGACGTGCCGCTGGTGCCTACGCTTGCGGAAGCCCCTGCAGTGATCGCGACGGCGCTTGCGCCCGCGGCAAACTCGAACGTACCCGATTCAAATCTATCCAGAGCACGCTTATCCTCGAAGAAGATAATCTGGCTATAGGCTTTGCCGCCGGCCTGGAATCCGACGCTGACCTGACCCATTGTCGTGTCGCCAACGAGGCGCCCCTGCACGTACACATGGCCTTTGCCCAATGCCCCACCCAGGACGAGCCCCGCCTCACCGACCGTCGGGAACACGGCGTACGCATAGCTCTTATGGAAGAACGAGGCGCTTTCGCCCGCGTTTTCAAACAGAGCAATCGTATCGGGGTATTTACCCGCGTGAGCAATGCCCGCAATAAGCAATAGCGCGGGTGCGAGGCTGAAAACCCGGGTGATAGATTTCATATAATGGTTCCTCATCCGATAATAGGACACCACGATCCCCCTTCGGATCAGCTTGCGGCAGCGGAGAACGCCCGCATTTCGCGTAGGCGTTCGCCTATAGCACAGGCACCAAAGTGGGCCCCCTAGCCTTCACCGCCGAATCATTTTGTTCATGAGATGCTCGAGTGCCGCATGAAGATCATTGCACTGACCCGTATGTACCGGCGATGTCTGCACGATGGTGCTTTTGGGAGAGACCAACCAATGAAATCGCTCGCGCGCGGAAAGTTTGCCGATGGCCCCGGCATCCGCCCCGCCCGCGCAGATGGCAGGAATGGTCGCCAGAGTGCTCCGGACGAGTTCGAGATCCACGCCGGCATTCAGCGCCAGCAACGCCGCTTCGTCGAGCTCGATGCGTGCCTGCAAAATCCGCTCGACGTCGCAGGACAGAATAATTCCCGCATTGACGAACTCGCCGCGCTCAACTCGCGGGACGACTCGCACAATTGCATAATCATAGGTGCGAAGATCGTGCACGAATCGCCTCCTTTACGAAGACAGCGGTAGATTGCATACGCAGAATGAAAT
>PMMB01000302.1 GCA_003165495.1 Gammaproteobacteria bacterium
GCTTCGCGTTTGCCGCCGCCGGCAGCAGTGAGATTGAATTTTCGAGCGGCTCGGGCGGGGGCGCGGTGAACTCGCAGCGCGAGGTTTATACGATGGATGAGGGCTGGGTTAGCTTGCGCGAACTGGCCGAAGAAGAGTTGTTGTTGACCTTACCGGTCGTGGCGATGCATTCACCGCAAAGCTGCGGCTCGGGGCCGACTTTCGAGGCGGGCGACGACGAGATTCAGGATACGTCGGGCGATCGATCGCGGCCGTTTACCGCTTTGCAGGAATTGTTAAAGAAAACTTGATAGGACATAGCACTCATGGCAGTTCAAAAAAGCAGAAAAACCCCGTCCAAGCGCGGCATGCATCGCTCTCACTCCGCGCTGCCTTTGCCCGCGGTGTCGATCGACGCCAAGAGCGGAGAGACTCATTCGCGTCATCGAATTTCCCGCGAGGGATTTTATCGTGGCCGCAAGGTGCTTCAGACCAAAGCGGACGCGGCAGCGGCGGAAGAATAAGCCCTACTGACCGAGCACGCCGGCGGATTCGCCCGCCGCTCGGGCTTTTTTGACGCACTGTGCCTGCGCTGCTCCATATTGCCATCGACGCCATGAGCGGCGACCACGGGCCCTCGGTATCCGTACCGGCGGCGGTGGCCGCAGCCCGTGAATTCAGCGATGTGCGTTTTACCCTGATCGGGCGGCAGCCTGACTTGGAACGCGAATTGGGGAGTGCATTCCCTTCCAATGTGTCCTGCCTGTTTGCGGCCGATGTCGTCGAGATGACCGATCATCCGCGCGAGGCCTTGCGACGCAAGAAAGATTCTTCGATGCGCCGTGCCATCGATCTGGTGAAGGCGAATGACGCACATGCCTGCGTCAGCGCGGGCAATACGGGCGCACTGATGGCGACGGCGCACTTCGTACTGAAGATGTTGCCGGGGGTGGAACGCCCCGCGATCGTATCGCTCATTCCTTCGCGCGGCGGCCACACTTATATGTTGGACCTGGGCGCCAACGCCTCGTGCACTCCGGTGCAATTGTCTCAGTTCGCGGTGATGGGATCGGTGCTCGCGGCCGATTTGGAGGGAGCTCACGCAAGACCACGGGTGGGGTTGCTCAATATCGGAGAGGAAGAAATCAAGGGCAACGATATCGTGCAGGCGGCACACAACTTATTGACGGCCATCGACATCAACTATGTCGGTTTCGTCGAAGGCCACGATATTTTTTCGGATAAAGTCGATGTCGTGGTCACCGACGGGTTTACCGGCAATGTTGCGCTGAAAGTGATGGAAGGCGCGGCGCGCCTGATCGCCGATACTATGCGCGAGGAATTCACGCGTACGACGCTGCGCAAGCTGGGCGCGCTGGCGGTAAAGCCGGTGCTCAACGCATTGCGCGCGCGCCTCGATCCCAGTCGCTACAATGGCGCGAGCATGATCGGTTTGAATGGGATCGTCATCAAGAGTCATGGCGGCACCGATCTGTTCGGATTTCAGCGCGCCATCGAAGTCGCGGTACTGGAAGCGCGCAATGGCGTGCCGGCGCGCATCGCGCAACGGTTGCACGCTTCACGCGAAGCTTGAAGGAATTCCATGTACGCACGAATTGCCGGTACCGGTAGCTATTTACCGGAAAAAATACTGACCAACGCGGAACTTGAAACGCTCGTCGACACCAGCGACGAATGGATTCGCACCCGAACCGGAATCGAGCAGCGTCATGTGGCGGCGGAGGACGAGACCACGACCGACCTTGCGGAACACGCGTCGCGGCGCGCGATCGAGGATGCCGGGGTCAGCGCGTCGGACATCGATCTGATCTGCGTCGGCACGACAACACCGGATCTCGTCTTTCCGAACGTGGGTACGTTGTTGCAGGACCGCTTGGGAATTCATGGCTGTCCGGCGTTCAGTCTGGAAGCGGCCTGCACCGGTTTCGTGTATGCGCTGAGCGTGGCGGACAAATTCGTTCGACTGGGTGAATCGAAGTGCGCCCTCGTCGTAGGAGCGGAGACGCTGACGCGAATCGTCGATTGGAACGATCGAGGCACCTGCGTGCTGTTCGCGGACGGCGCGGGCGCCGTGGTCCTGATGCCCTCGGATGAACCTGGGATAATCAGCACGCGCCTGCATTCCGACGGTAAGTACAAGGATTTGTTGCTGTACCCGGACGGCGTCTCCAAGGGTTTCAAATTGGTGCGCGAAGGCAAGGCCGGCGTGCAAATGAAGGGCAACGAGGTCTACAAGGTCGCGGTCAACACGCTGGGCCAGTTGGTCACGGAGACGCTCAACGCCAACGGAATCAGCAAGGACCAACTCGATTGGTTGATTCCTCATCAGGCGAATATTCGAATCATCGAGGCGATCGCCAAGCGGCTCGATCTGCCGATGGAACGGGTTATCGTGACCATCAACACCCAGGGCAACACGTCTGCCGCGTCGGTGCCATTGGCTCTCGATACGGGTATTCGCGACGGGCGCATTAAGCGCGGACAACTATTACTGATGGAAGCGTTCGGCGGCGGTTTTACCTGGGGGTCGGCTCTCGTTCGCTATTGAAGCGCGGTGACGGTACTCGATGCGGACAAAAGTGTGGCTTTTGGTTTTGCTGGCGGCGGCAACGGCGCGCGCGCAGATCTATCCGCTTGTGCCGAACCAGGATGTCATCGGCGCATCCGGACAGACCGAGGCGGAGCGGCAAGATACCTTGCCGGACATCGCGCGGCGCCATCATCTGGGATTCGACGAAATCATCGCTGCCAATCCCGGCATCGATACCTGGTTGCCCGGCGCGGGCAAGATCATTCGGCTGCCCTCGGAGCATCTGCTGCCGGATGTGCCGCGCGAGGATCTAGTGGTGAATCTGCCGGATGGGCGCCTGTACTATTTCCGGACCGATTTGCAGCATCGCGCCGTCGTCGAAACTTACCCCATCAGCGTCGGCCAAATGGATTGGAAGACGCCGTTGGGCGTGACGAAAATCGTCCAGAAGGAAAAAAATCCGACCTGGTACCCGCCCCAATCGGTGCGCTCGAAACATCTGCAAGACGGCGACGTGCTGCCCGAATCGATTCCGCCGGGTCCGGACAATCCGCTCGGTGAATATGCGCTGCGCTTAGGGTTGCCCGGCGGCGCCTACCTCATTCACGGCACCAACAATCCCGTGGGTGTGGGCATGCAGATCACGCATGGCTGTATTCGACTGTATCCGGAAGACATCGAGCTTCTCTTCGGCGAGGTAGCCGTCGGGATGAACGTTCGCCTCGTGAACCAGCGTATTAAGACCGGTTGGTTGGATGGCGCTCTGTATCTGGAGGTCCATCGACCGCTCGAAGGCACGGACGCGAAAGATATCGAGGACCTTACCTCGCTGACCCGCGCCATTGTCGCCGCCACCGCCACGCGCCGGGTTACCGTCGATTGGGATACCGCCGAACGCGTATTTGAGGAGGCGAACGGCGCCCCGACTCGCATCTCGATCGGCCCTGTCACCGGCCGTCATTAAAAAAAACGCCGCGGTATCTCCCGCGGCGCTCAAGCTCTCGTCAAATGCTCGATTTACTTCGACACTGACTTCTTGAACATGCGATCGAT
>PMMB01000226.1:0-7049 GCA_003165495.1 Gammaproteobacteria bacterium
GTCACGTTCACGAATAAAGCCGCGGCTGAAATGCGCGGCCGCATCGAGACCTTGTTGGGGTTGCCGAGCGGCGCCATGTGGTTGGGAACTTTCCACGGATTGGCCCATCGGCTGCTGCGCATCCATTGGCGCGAAGCGGGCCTGCCGCAAAGTTTCCAGATTTTGGACTCCGAGGACCAGGCAAGGGTATTGCGCAAGGTATTGAAGGCGCAGGGTCTCGACGAGACGCGCTGGATACCGCGCGAGATCCAGTGGTTCATCAATGCACAGAAGGACGAGGGTCGACGGCCTAAGCACATCAAGGACGACGGCGATCCGACGCGCCGTCAACTGATCAAAATCTACCAGGCCTACGAAGAGGCGTGTCAGCGGGCCGGCGTCGTGGATTTTGCGGAGCTGCTGCTGCGTGCCTATGAATTGTGGCGCGACAATCCGTCTCTGCTGCAACACTATCGCACGCGCTTTCGCCACGTGCTGGTGGATGAATTCCAGGATACCAATGCGATTCAATACCAGTGGCTGATGTTGCTTAGCGCCCCGCCCGCCGGCCTGCCGTTCGTCGTGGGTGACGACGACCAATCCATCTATCGCTGGCGCGGCGCGCGGGTGGAAAACCTGCAGCAGTTTCGCCGCGATTTCCCGCGGGCTGTGCTGTACAAGCTGGAACAGAACTACCGATCCACCGGCACCATCTTGAAGGCGGCGAACGCGCTGATCTCGAACAACGCCGGCAGGCTAGGCAAGACATTGTGGACCAGCGGCGAGGATGGAGAGCGCGTCAAACTCTACGCAGCCTTCAATGAGCGCGACGAGGCCGACTTCGTCGTGAATCGGATCCGCGAATGGGTCGCTCACGGCGGCGCGCGTCGCGAGGTGGCCGTGCTGTATCGCTCGAATGCGCAATCGCGCGTTTTTGAAGAGGCTTTTCTCAACGCACGTATGCCGTATCGTGTGTATGGGGGCTTACGCTTCTTCGAGCGCGCTGAAATCAAGGACGCACTCGCCTACCTACGTCTCATCGCCAGCCGGGCGGACGACACTTCCTTCGAGCGGGTGGTGAATTTGCCGGTCCGCGGCATCGGCGCGAAGACCATGGACACGGTGCGTGATTTTGCGCGAAGCAACGCGACCTCACTATGGAACGGCGCGCTGCGCTGCGTGCAAAGCGGACTCCCCCAAAGAGCGGCTCTGGCGCTGCAGGCTTTTTTGGCGCTGATCGACAAGCTGGCGCAAGAGGTTCAAGGCCTGGAACTCCACGAACAAGTGGATCACGTCATTCAAATGAGCGGGCTCATCGAACACTTCAAGAAGGAAAAAGGCGAGCGGGGCGAGGGACGAATCGAGAATTTGCTGGAACTCGTCAGCGCGGCGCGAGGATTTTCGCCGGAATCCGAGGCCGAAGCCGAATTGTCGCCGCTCGAGTCCTTTCTCGCGCACGCAGTGTTGGAATCCGGCGAGGGCCAAGCGGACCCCTACGATGATTGCGTGCAGATGATGACGCTGCATTCGGCCAAGGGCCTGGAATTTCCGGTCGTTTTTCTCGCCGGCATGGAGGACGGCCTGTTTCCGCATCAGCGGTCGGTCGCCGATTTGGCCGGCCTCGAGGAGGAGCGCCGCCTTTGCTACGTCGGCGCGACTCGGGCGATGCGCCAGCTCTACATTACGTATGCCGAACAGCGCCGCCTCTATGGGGTGGATACCTATGGTCAGCCTTCCCGCTTCATCAGTGAGTTCCCGGCCGACCTGGTCGAGGAAATTCGTCCGCGCTTGCAGGTGTCCAGGTCGGTATTCGTGAAGCGCAGCAACAGCCTGGAGGAGTCGCCCGCCTTGAACATGCGGATGGGCAGCCGGGTCCGGCATTCGAAGTTCGGCGACGGGGTGGTGCTCAATTTCGAGGGCAATGGACCGCATGCCCGTATCCAGGTCAATTTCGAGAGTCAGGGTACGAAGTGGCTGATGCTGTCTTACGCCAATCTCGTTCGTGTAGAGTAATCTTAGCTTGTGAAAATCATCATTTTGGGCGCAGGACAAGTCGGCCGCACGGCGGCGTATCACCTCTCTCGCGAGGAAGCGAATGACGTGACCGTCATCGATATAAACGAAGATGTTTTACGGGATCTGCAAGATCGACTCGACATTCGCACGGTGAACGGCAACGCAGCCAGCCCGCGCATCCTCGAGGCGGCAGGAATCGCCGCCACCGATATTCTCGTTGCGCTGACCAACAGCGACGAGGTCAACATGCTGGCGTGCCACATTGCGTGGACGCTGTATCGCACGCCGAAAAAGATTGCGCGCGTGCGCTCCGCCGACTTCACCGAGCGGGACAAGCTGTTCGGCGAGAATGCGGTGGCGGTGGATGTCTGGATCAGCCCCGAGCAACTGGTCACCGAGTACGTCGCACGCCTGATCCGCTATCCCGGTGCTTTGCAGGTACTGGATTTTGCCGACGGCCGGGTGCGCTTGGTGGGTATTCGCGCACTGCAAGGCGGTCCATTGGTGGGTCAGGCACTGCGCACCTTGCGCGAACACATTCCCACGGCCGACGCCCGAGTCGCCGCGATATACCGGGCCGGCAAGAGCGTCAAACCGGAGGGCGACACCGTTATCGCGGACGGCGATGAAGTATTTTTCCTTGCGGCACGCAAGGATATTCGCGTGGTCATGAAGGAGATGCGCCGCGAAGAAGCGCCTGCGCGCCGTGTGGTCATTGCCGGCGGCGGCAATATCGGCGTTCGTTTGGCGAGCGAATTGGAAGACAAGAACCAGGTAAAACTCATCGAGCGCGACGGCAAGCGCGCGAGAAAAGTCTCTGAGCAATTAAAAAGCACCACCGTGCTGCATGGCGATGCGGCCGACGAGGAATTACTGCTCGAAGAGAACATCGACAGCGCGGATATTTTTGCCGCGCTGACAAACTCCGAGGAGGCGAATATTCTTTCAGCCATGCTCGCCAAGCGCTTAGGCGCTCACAAGGTCATGGCGTTGATCAATAAGCCCTCGTACGCCGAGTTGATCGAAAGCGGCTCGATCGATGTCGCCATATCGCCGCAAACCATTACGATCGGTTCACTGCTTGCGCATGTGCGGCGCGGCGACGTGGTGCGCGTGCACTCGCTGCGGCGCGGCGCGGCCGAAGCGCTCGAGGTGGTGGTCCATGGCGACGCCGATAGCTCGAAGGTGATCGGGCGCCGCATAGAGGATATTTCCCTTCCGGAAGGGACGACCCTGGGGGCCGTGGTTCGCGGCGAAGACGTCATCATCGCGCATCACGACACGACCGTGCAGCCGGACGATCATTTGATCCTTTTCTTGACGGATCGCCGTCATATCGAAGCCGTCGAAAAGCTTTTCCAAGGCTCCGCCTCCTTCTTGTGAAAGACATTTTACTGCCGGTCGCCAACGTCTTCGCCCTCGTCATGATGGTGTTCGCCGCGACCATGCTCGCGCCCTTGGTTGTGGCCGTATGGGGACTCGATCCGGCATTGCCGTCGTTCATCATTTCCGCGCTGGCGACTTTCGTTCTCGGCGCGCTGCTCTGGCTCGCCACGCGGCGCTTCAAGCGCGAACTCAAGACTCGAGACGGCTTGATGTTGGTCGCGCTGACCTGGGTCGCGCTGCCGGCCGTCGCCGGATTTCCGCTGTGGCATTTCCTGCCGATAAACTTCACCGATGCGTATTTCGAGGCCACGTCAGGCTTGACGACCACCGGCGGCACGGTGCTCTCGGGACTCGAATTCCTTCCTCGCTCTATCAATCTGTGGCGTCACTTGCTGAGCTGGCTGGGAGGCATGGGCATCATCGTACTGGCCGTGGCGATCCTGCCGATGCTGGGCGTCGGCGGCATGCAGATTTATCGCGCGGAAATGCCGGGCCCGATGAAAGACAGCAAACTCACGCCGCGCATCGGACAAACCGCCAAGCTGCTGTGGNNCGGTGTATGCCGGACTGACGGCGGCCTGCATCATTTCTTTAAGATTCGCCGGGATGAATTGGTTCGACGCTGTCTGTCATGGATTTTCAGCGCTCGCACTCGGTGGTTTCTCCACTTATGACGCCAGCATCGGGCACTTCAATTCGCTGCCCATCGAGATGGTGCTGACGGTATTCCAGATCTTGGCAGCCTTGAATTTCGCGACGCACTATCTCGCCTGGACCCAGCGTGGGGTATTGGCCTATTTTCGGGACGCGGAGGCGAAGGCGATCTTGGGTGTGCTCGTGGCGAGCTGCATTGGCATATCCCTGTTCTTGTACTTCAAGGGCACCTACGCCGACTTTCCGACCTCGTTGCGCCACACGACATTCAATCTGGTGTCGATCGCAGTCGACAGCGGTTTGCACACCCAGGATTATTCGCGCTGGCCGATATTCGCGCCTATGTGGATGATGTTCTTGAGCTGCCTCGTCGCGAGTTCGGGATCGACCGGGGGCGGCATCAAAATGATCCGTACTCTGGTGCTCGCCAAGCAGGCGCATCGCGAGCTGAATCAGCTGGTGCATCCGAACATGGTGCGTCCGCTCAAAGTCGGCGGGACAGTGATCGCCAACCGCGTGGTATTCGCGGTGCTGGCCTTCGTGTTCCTCTACTTCATGAGCATCGTGACGCTGATCTTCGTGCAGCTCGCCAGCGGCTTGGATTTCATGACTTCTTTGTCCTCCATCATCGCCTGCATCAACAATGCGGGACCCGGACTAGGATTGGTGGGCCCAGGAAGCAACTATGGGGTGTTGAGCGATTTTCAGACTTGGGTGTGTTCGGCGGCCATGCTGCTCGGCCGCCTGGAAGTTTTCACGATTCTGGTCCTGTTCACTCCCACTTTGTGGCGTAAGTAGGCAGGATTTTGTAATTTCGATCCATTTTCTAATTAAAGATCAGATTGTGGACGAATGAGGCGAGTTGTAGTCTAAATCGCGCATCAAGTGGGAATTAACCCGCACAAATTGAGGCTTTCTCGCTATCCCACCCAATCTCTCGCCAATTTTTTCCCGGCGAGAAACAACAGCGCGGCCGCAACCAGGTAAAAGCCCGTGCCCGCCAAAATGGCGTATCGCAGCGATTCCACGCCGAAGCGCAGGCGCATCGAGTCCGACACGATACCGATCAGCGCGGTGCCGAGCCCGATCCCGATGAGATTGTTGATGAACAGGAAAAGCGCCGAGGCAGTGGCGCGCATATTGCTCGGGACGAGGTGCTGGACAGCCGCAAGCACGGGTCCCAACCAGACCAATCCGAGAGCGGTGGGCACGAGCAATACCGCAAAGCTGATCCACAGCGTCGTGGACAGCACCCCGGCGACATAGAAGGGCACGGTCGCCACGAATGCGATCGCGGGAATGAAAGCATACATTGAGCGGCGCTTTTCGCCGTAACGGTCGGTGAGCGCGCCGCCGCACCAAATTCCGATGAGGCCGCCGAAGAGCACCAGCGCGCCGAAGCTTAAGGACGCATGCAGCAAGCTCAAATGGAAGCTGCGTACCAGGAATGACGGGGCCCAGAAAAACAGTCCGTATCCCATCATGGAGGCGGAAGCGGCGCCCAGTGACAATCCCCAAAAGCTCGGTTTTCGGGCGAGCACGGCGATGACCTCGAGCAAGGAGGGAGCGGCCACGGCGGCGGCGCGATCGGCGTCGACGCGCATAGGATCCAGCGCGCCGCGCTTAGGTTCGCGCACCGTGAATTTCAGCAGCGGCGTGATCAAGAGACCCGCAAACCCGACGATGAAGAACGCCATCCGCCAGCTCATGAGACTGGTGATGTAACCGCCCAACACGATGCCGACGGCGGCTCCGATGGGTATGCCGAACGAGTACACGCTCAATGCACGCGCGCGCTCTTTCGCCGGAAAGTAATCGCAAATCAAGGAATACGCGGGAGCAACGCCGCCCGCCTCGCCGACGCCCACGCCCACGCGCGCCAAAAAGAGCTGTGCAAAGTTCTGGGTGAGTCCGCACATCGCGGTCATCAGGCTCCACAGCGCCAGCGCCACGGTCATGATCCAGGTTCGGCTGACTCTGTCGGCAAGACGGGCGATGGGTATCCCGAGAAGCGTATAGAACAGAGCGAAGGCGAGACCGCCCATCAGTCCCAGCTGAGAATCGCTCAAGCGGAGTTCCGCTTTGATCGGGATGGCGAGGATACCGACGATCTGGCGGTCGATGAAGTTGAAGGTATAGACAATGACCAGGACCAGGAGCACATACGAGCGGTAAGCCAAGGACGCCGTCTGCTNNGGCAACCTCCAATTGTTGCAAGTCGGGATTCTCTCTCTTCATGCGCGCGAAAGTGGCCGCGCTCAAAATGTCTGAGCGGGCGCCGCGAATAGCCAGCGTCGGTACCGTGCGCAGCCCCTTCCAGAGCGGCCATAGATCGAGCGTCGCCGCCGGCGCGGCGCGCAGCGCTTCGCCGATTTTGGGATCGGCGTCGAGCTCGACCATCCCAGCGGCGTCCTCGCGATAGCCGCGTCGTGCAAGCGCAGCCCACCGATCCCAGGCGAGACCCGGCCATGCGTCGCCGTACACGGCTTGAGTCTGCGCGACGGCTTCGCTCCAGGTGCGCGCGGGTGGAAGCCGGCCCGCATATTGTTTGATGCGCTCGATTCCCACCGGGTCGATTTCGGGTCCGACGTCGTTCAAGACGATTCCGGCGATGCGGGCAGGATGGCCGAAACTCAGCATCATGGCGAGCATGCCGCCGAGCGAGGTACCGATGACGGCCACGCGCGGCGCGTCGACCGCGCCCAGCAGCGCCAGGATGTCCTGAACATAAATCCCCGGCTGGTAATTCTGCAGATGCGGATCGCGCGCCGAGAAACCTCGGCCCCGCAAATCGGGAACGACGACGCGATAACGCCGCTCAAGGTGCGGAGCCAGATCCTCGAAATCACGGCTGTTGCGCGTCAAACCGTGCAGACAGAGTACCGTCGGCGCGGCGGTGGTTGGCCCTTCGTAGACTCGCGCGTACAGGCGCAGACCGTCGTCGCTGTGCCAGTCGATCTCCGCGTACGGCTTGGACAATCGGTTCTCCTTAATTACTGCATGAACCAGCCATG
>PMMB01000226.1:7090-7480 GCA_003165495.1 Gammaproteobacteria bacterium
GACTGCCTCCGCCGATATCCCGAGCGCCTTCGCCTGCTCCAGGATCTGCTTGTCGACCAGCGGCGTGCGCACGAAACCCGGGCAGATGACGTTTGCCCGCACGCCGTGCTTCGCCCCTTCCTTGGCAACCACTTTGGCAAGGCCAATGAGGCCGTGTTTGGCGGTGACATAGGGTGCCTTGAGCAGCGAGGCTTCCTTCGAATGCACCGAGCCCATGTAGATGATGCTGCCGCTGCCCTGCTTGTACATCTGCCGTAGAGCTGCGCGGGTGCTCAGGAAGGCGCCGTCCAGGTGAATCGCCAGCAACCGTTTCCAGTCGGCAAACTCGAAATCCTCGAGCGGCGCGACGATCTGAATGCCGGCATTGCTTACCAGCACATCAATTCGTCC
>PMMB01000022.1 GCA_003165495.1 Gammaproteobacteria bacterium
GGGTAACGCACGAAGACTTCCGGATGCGTCACTTCCAAGTAATCGTTGCGAATCTGGAAGCGCGCATTTACGGCCGACGGCGGTCCGCTTTGCGTCAGAATGGCTTCGCGGAACAACTGCAGCAGCATTTCGTTCAGCAGGCTGACGTCCATGACCGTGCGATAATATTTTTGCATCAGCTGTTCGACGGCCAAGGTAAAACTGGCGTCCTCGTAGCCGAACATTTTCGCGAGCTTGATTTGATAGTCGAATAACAGTCGATCCTCGCGCCGCCCGGTCAGTGCATGCAGTCCAAAGCGCACCTTCCATAGGAACGACTGTCCCGCCTTGAGTTTGCGCAGTTCCTCGCGGGTGAGGAAGCCGTGAGCCACCAGCTCATCGAGCGTGTCGGTGCCGAAATGGCGTTTCGCCACCCAGCCGATGGTCTGAATGTCGCGCAGGCCCCCTGGGCTCGATTTGACGTTCGGTTCGAGGTTGTAGGCGGTGTCGAAGTAGCGATGATGCCGCTCGGTCTGTTCCTTGACCTTGGCTTCGAAAAAATCCTGCGAGGACCACAGACGGTCGGGCGCCAGGGCGCGGCGCATGCCGGCAAACAGCGATTCGGGGCCGGCCAGCAGACGCGCTTCGAATAGGGTGGTCGCGACGCTGATGTCGGCGAGACTCTCCCGCTGGCAGTCGTCGATGGAGCGCACGCTGTGGCCGACCTCGAGACCGATATCCCAGAGAAAGGTCAGAAATTTTTCGATATCCGGTTGCCAATCGGCGGAGTCGCTCTTCGGCAGCAGCACCATGATGTCGATATCCGAACTGGGGTGCAGCTCGCCGCGCCCGTAGCCGCCCACCGCCACCAGCGCCAGATCATCCGCAAACTTGCCGGCGTGACGCACCCACGCGGCGCGCAGGGTAATGTCGACTAGGCGCGCACGGTCGCGAACCAGATCTTCGACGGCTTCGTCGACGGCGAAGCGATCCTGCAAAAGCTCCGTGCCGCGATCCAGAACCTGACGGAAGACGATGGGGGAGAACTGACCGTCCCGCAGAGCCTCGGGTGCGGCCGTCAGGTAGGGCCAGTCAACGGTTTGGTCGAGAAAACTGCCGTAGGCGTTCAAGAGGCCGCCGCGGCGGCGGGTAGCCTCAAGCTCGCGCCCAAGGTGAGCACCTCGAAGCCTGAGTCCGTAACCAAAATCGTGTGTTCCCACTGCGCCGACAGCGATTGATCCTTGGTGACCACGGTCCAGCCGTCGGGAAGCAGCCGCACATCGCGGCGCCCGGCATTGATCATGGGTTCGATGGTAAAGGTCATTCCTTCGTTAAGTTCAAGACCCGTGCCGGGTTTGCCGTAGTGCAGCACTTGAGGGTCCTCGTGATAGATGCGCCCGATGCCGTGTCCGCAGTATTCGCGCACGACGGAGAAGTTATTGCTCTCGGCAAAAGTCTGGATGGCATGCCCAATGTCGCCCAACCGGGCGCCCGGTTTGACCACGCGGATGCCGCGCCACATGGCCTCATGACACGCCACCGTCAGACGGCGGGCAAGGACCGCGGCGTTGCCGACGAAATACATGCGGCTGGTATCGCCATGAAAGCCGTCGCGAATCACGGTGACGTCGATATTGATGATGTCACCGTTTTTCAAGCGTTTGTCGCCGGGGATTCCGTGGCATACGACATGGTTCACCGAGGTGCAGATGGTCTTCGGAAAGCCCCGGTAATTGAGGTTGGCCGGGATCGACTTCAGCTCGTCCACGATGAAATCGTGACAGCGCTTGTCGAGTTCTTCGGTGCTCGCCCCGGGCTGAACGAACGGCTCGATCATATCCAGCACGCTGGCGGCCAGCCGGCCGGCGGCGCGCATTTTGTCCTGCTCGTCAGGTGTTTTGATGGTCACGGTCATAGGGCGGCAAGCTTTGTGTCTGACAGATGTTCATGGTATAAAGCGCGGCTATTTTTAACAACCCCGCACGCGTGTCGTCACAATCGGCCGGGTGCCCGGCGGGCATTGAAAACTGAAGGCAGGCCTTCAATTTCAAGGCTTCGGCGGGTTGCCGATTGGGATACGCGGAGGCTCAACCCGGCCAGGAGTGTTTATGACCAGCGTGTCTATGCGACAAATGCTGGAAGCGGGCGTCCATTTTGGACATCAAACCCGCTTCTGGAACCCCAAGATGGCTCCGTTCATCTTCGGCGAACGTAACAAAATCCACATCATCAATCTGGAAAAGACGCAACCCCTGTATGCCCAGGCGGCGGCGTTCATCAAGGGCGTTGCCGCGGAGGGCGGCAAGGTGCTGTTCGTCGGCACCAAGCGTTCGGCCCGCGACGCCGTGCAGAAAGAAGCCACGCGCTGCAGTATGCCCTATGTGAACCAACGCTGGCTCGGCGGCATGCTGACTAATTTCAAGACCATTCGGCAGTCCATCAAGCGGCTCAACGAATTGGACGAGATGGCGCAGAGCGGCGCCTTGGATCGACGCGGCAAGAAAGAAGCGCAGATGCTGCGCCGTGAAATGGACAAGCTGCTGCGCAGCTTGGGCGGCATCCGCAACATGACGGCGCTACCCGATGCGCTGTTCGTGATCGACGTCGGCCATGAGCAAATCGCGATTCATGAGGCCCGCAAGCTTGGGATTCCGGTGGTCGCGGTGGTCGACACCAATTGCTCGCCCGATGGCATCGACTATGTGATTCCCGGCAACGATGACGCCATGCGCGCCATTTTGCTGTACGCCGGCGGCGTGGCCGAATCGGTATTGGAGGGTAAGGCCTCTCTGCCCGAGGTCCCGGTCGGCGAGGACGAATTCGTGGAGCTGGACGAGGAAGGCAATCCGAAGAAGCGTGCTGCCGCCGGCCGTCGCGTAGCCGCGCCGGCGCGCGGTGGTCACAAGAAGCCACCGCCGCGCCGCAAGGTTGCGGTGACCGTGGTGCCGAGTGTGGCCGCCGTGGCGGCTTCGCTCGACGAAGTCGAAGTCGAAGCCGAAGTCGACGATGTCGATGCTGCGGATACCCCGCCGGCGGAGACGCGTCCGGCCAGTGCCCCGCGGCGCCGGCCGGTCGGCCGCACCGCGCCGAGGCGTGGCGCATAAAGCCGGCATCTTGAGTGTCAGTGGGCCGGCGCTGGTCGACGCGCCGGGCCACCGTTACTGTTGGTCAATTTTTGAGGAAAGCGGCCGCTCGCGGCCGTTCTGAACACCATGAATATCACGGCAGATACAGTCAAACAGCTGCGCGAGCGTACCGGCGCGGGAATGATGGAGTGTAAGAAGGCACTCGTCGAGACCCGGGGCGACTTGGACGCCGCCGCGGAACTGATGCGCAAGACCGGCCTTGCCAAGGCCGACAAGAAGGCGGCGCGCGGCGGCGCCGAGGGGACCGTCGCCGTCGAGCGATCCGGCAACAGCGCCGTCCTCGTGGAAGTCAATTGCGAGACCGACTTCGTGGCACGCGGCGATGAATTTCAAGGCTTCGCGCGCGACGTCGCTCGCGTGGCGCTCGACAAGTCATCGCCCGATCTCGCCGCATTGCTCGCCGAGACGCACGGCGCGACCACCCTCGACGATCGGCGGCGCGCATTGATAGCGAAAATCGGTGAGAACATCTCGGTCCGGCGCTTCGCGCGCGTGACGGCGCCGGGCGCGCTCGGAACCTACATCCATGGCAGCCGCATCGGCAGCCTGGTGGCGTTGAAGGGCGGCGATGA
>PMMB01000138.1:0-4750 GCA_003165495.1 Gammaproteobacteria bacterium
GACTTGAGCGCCTCCAGCGCCTGCGCCGTGCCAATGGATTTCTTGAGACTGGCTTGTACGGTGACATGGATGCCGCGCGCGAATGGACCGGAATGCGGTACGAAATTGAATTCGGCCTCGACGCCCGTCGCGAGCTTCGCGCAGGCGATGATCTCCGGTACATGGCGATGACTCAAGGCGCCGTAGGTATATAGATCGCTGTGCCGATGCGGATGATGCGTGCCTTCAATCGGTTTGCGGCCCGAACCGGTGCTACCGGTGATGCCGGTCACGAACAGGCGCGTATCGGTCAGCCCCAGCGCCAACAAAGGCACGGTGGCGAGCAGAGTGGCGGTCGCGAAGCATCCGGGGTGCGCGATATGCGGTGTCGGCGACTTTTGTAGATGCTCCGGTATGGCGCAGGTAAATTCCCGAATTCTCGCCGGCGCGCCATGTGCGTGCTTGTACACCGCCTCATAGGCGGCGGGACTCGAGTAGCGAAAATCGGCCGAGATATCGACACAGTGCACGCGCGTGCCCGCCGCTTCGGCAGCCGTCAGCAGACGATCGATGATGGTGGCGGCAACGCCGTGGGGCGCCGCAGAGAACAAGGCGCAGCGCGGTGCGCTTCGTATGAGAGTCTCGATCTCGTCGAGGCCGGCGAATTTTAAGGCAGGATAGGCGCTGCGCAAATGCTCGAATGCGCCGGCGACCGGAGCACCGGGCTGGCTATCCGAAAGAATGGCGGCAACGAAGAGCTGCGGATGCCCCGCGATCAGGCGCAGCAGTTCACCGGCCACATAGCCGGTGCCACCCAGCACGATCGCGGGAGTGGCAGCGCTCATTCGCCGGCCACTTTGGATTCGCGCACGTTGCTTAAGCCCAGCCGGCTGATGATGTGATCGCCGAGATCCGCGGGACTGCTGATGGCATTGAACGCCTCGACATTCAACTGCTCGCGAATGATCTCGACTCCCACTTGATTGTCCGTCGCAGGCCCGGTGACCACGGCCGGTTCGATGCCGAAGCGCTCGCGCAATAGCTTGACGCCACCCCAGGCGGCGACCGGGTCGTTGGCCGACAACACCACCGCGGTCAGTACCTTCTTGATGTCCGGCTGACGCAGGATGGATTCCACGCCATATGTCCCCAAGAGTCCGTCTCCCAATTCGAACACGATGACATCCGGCTGCCCGGTGGCCATTTCCGTAAGCATGGTGCGGGTCAGCGCCGGGCCGCATTTCGCGGTAGTGGTCACAATCCCTAAGTCGGTAAAAATCATGGTACGTCGTGCGCCCGAATCCTCGAACGCCAATATGTCGCGCCGAAGCGAGACACCCGTCGCTTTGAAGGCATCCACCACCAATCCGCGATGGCGCATGCGCGCGATGATGGCAGAGGCCGCGGCGGTCTTGCCCGCCTCCATGCACGTGCCGGCTAGCGCCACTACCGGTACGCCGCGCACGTCCAGAGCGGCGTCGTAGTCCAACGCCTTGTAGCCCGCCTTGGCAGGCACTCCGATGCGCTCGCCCAGATACGGAAAGGTCAGCACGGCGCCCAAGACCTTGCAGTCGAAAGGCTTGCCCTTGTCCGGTGTTGCGGAATCGCAGATGCCGAGCACGCCGCCGATATTCAGCATTTGAATCACGTCGCCCGGTTGGAGCGTCGCCGGAATGTGGCCGGAGTAGCCGAACAAGGCCTTGCGATGACCCAATGCGCCGACCACCACATCCCCTCGTGCCAACTTCGCCATGCGGCCACTGGTCAATTCCAGGGTATTGTAGGTCGACTTGTTGTTGAGAATCTCGACGACTAACACCAGCCCCTCCTCGCAGAGAATGTCCGTGGCGATGCGAATCTCGTGCGACAGACCGCAGGCCTGCGTCACCGAAGCAATTTTATCGACAACCACCGCGCGCATGCCGCTCACGATTTGTCCGCCTGCGCCTGCGCATTCATTCCTGCGCGCTGGTAGAACACCCCGGTCAGGGCCAGCATTTTCGAATATCCCAGGGCGTCGGTCGGCGTCCACTCGCCGGCGGATTCACCATAGACGCCTTTCGATGCCGCCATCAGCGAGTACGGCGAGGTGACGCCCTCCACGAAGATTGACCCTGGCCGGAACAGGACNNTGGGCCACAGAGTCCTTGATGCGCGCCTGCTTGCCCGTCAACACTAGTTTTTCCAGCTCGCGATGCGCCGTCAGCAGCACGTCGGCCGCGGGCGCTTCGAATGCGACTCGGCCCTTGGTGCCGATTACGGTGTCGCCCAAGTGAATGCCGCGACCGATGCCGAAGGGGCCGGCCAGCAGTTCCAATTTCTCGATGATGGTGACGGCGGACAATGCGGCGCCGTCGAGGCTGACCGGAACTCCCTGGTTGAAGCCGATCACGTGCCGCTCCGCGGCGCGCGGAGTCGAGAACGCGTCCTTCGAGAGTACCCACGCGTCATCGGGAATGCTGCCCTCGGACGTCAGTGTTTCCTTGCCGCCGATGGTGACGCCCCACAGTCCGCGGTTCACGGAGTATGCCGCGCCGAACGGTGGGATCGGCAGTCGATGATCTTCCAGGTATTTGAGTTGTTCCGGCCGCTTGAACGCGCGGTCGCGCACCGGCGCAATGATCTCGAGGCCCGGTGCCAAGGTCCGCAACGCNNTGGTTTTGAGCGACAGCGCCATTTGCGCGATGGTCTGCGCCTGCAATACGCGCTCCGCGCCGACACACAGCGGGTAAACCCCGCCGCGGCGCACATTGCCCATGAGCAAATATTTGAGCACCTGCTCGAAATAAGCGGCGCGCGCATCGATCAAATGATGTTCGATGGCGCCCAATTGCACCGAACGCTCGGCCAAAGACTGCGCCGCGGCGGCATCGATGCCGCCGGTATCAACGGTCACCGTGATCACCGGTCGCCGATAGGCGTCCTTGAGCCACGGGACGCAGAAGGAAGTGTCGAGGCCACCGGAAAAAGCCAAAAGTATGGGCTCGGCGCCCTGCCTTGAAGTCGATGTCATTGGGTTTAGCGTCCGAAGATGGCGCGAAGGCGGTCGGCCAGTTTGCGCTGCTCGCGCACGCCGGCGGTGGCGATGAATATGGTGTCATCGCCGGATATGGTGCCGACGACCTCAGGCCATCGGGCGGTGTCGATGGCGACAGCCACGCTTTGCGCCGAACCCACGGCCGTCTTCAACACCGTCAGATTCGTGCCGGCCGTCAAGCGAGCGTTGACGAACTGCTTGAGGGTCGAAAAATCATTTTTCGGGGAGACCGCCGTCTCGGGCAACACGTAGCGATCGCCCATTTTCGCGACGCCCAGACCGCGCAAATCCCGACTCACGCTCGATTGGGTCGCAACATACCCTTGCTTGCGCAGCATCGCGACCAACTCGGTTTGCCGCCCAACGGCCTGCTCGCGGATGATCTTCGCAAGCATGGTGCGGCGCGCCGGGGCGCGGGTGTTATCGATATCGGAACGAAGCATCACTTGGCCCATGCATAAAGTTGCACGCATCCTGCATAAAAATGCAGCCGCTGTCAATGAGGAGGCGGCAGCGCTTTCGACAGACCCTTGATTATCGAATATACGCTCCCAGAATTACCCCTCAGTCGGCGCTACTCGAGGACATATGATCCCTTTTTCCGTTCTCGACTTATCTCCGGTACCGATGGGGAGCAATGCGGCGCAGTCGCTGCGCAACACTCTGGATCTTGCGCGGCATGCGGAAAGGTGGGGCTACCGGCGTTATTGGCTGGCCGAGCATCACAGCATGCCCGGGATTGCCAGTGCGGCCACATCGGTGGTGATCGGCCATGTTGCCGCAGGAACCTCGACAATTCGCGTCGGTGCCGGCGGCATCATGTTGCCGAATCACTCGCCCCTGGTGATTGCGGAACAATTCGGTACTTTGGAAAGCCTTTTTCCCGGCCGTATCGATCTTGGGCTGGGCCGGGCGCCGGGTTCCGATCAAGTCACGGCGAGAGCCCTGCGGCGCAATCTCGACACCGACCCCGATCAGTTTCCTCAAGACGTCCTGGAATTGATCGGATACTTCGCGCCCTTAGGCCAAGAGCAACGCGTCATGGCCGTCCCCGGCGCCGGACTGAAAGTGCCGATCTGGATCTTGGGTTCCAGCCTATTCGGCGCACAAGTCGCCGCGGTGCTGGGCTTGCCCTTTGCATTCGCTTCGCATTTCGCACCCGCCATGATGATGCAGGCCATACACATCTACCGCGCGCGATTCCAGCCGTCGGGGCAGCTCGATCGTCCGTATGTGATGCTGGGATTCAACGTCTTCGCCGCCGAGTCCGACACGGAAGCGCGATTCCTGGCCACCTCGATGCAACAGGCCTTCGTGAACTTGCGCAGCGGCCGGCCGATGCAATTGCCGCCTCCGATCGAAGCATACGAGAGCCAACTGCCGCCAACCGCCAAGGCGCTGCTCGCTGACGTTCTTACTTGCTCCGCCATCGGTTCGCCCGAGACGGTCCGCAGCGCGCTGGTTGCATTCATCGAACGCACGCGACCGGACGAATTGATGATCACCGCGCAGATATTCGATCACTCCGCACGGCTGCGTTCGTACGAGATCGCCGCCGATATTCACAAGAACCTTAAGTAGCCGGCGGTATTGCCGACGCCTCGGCGCCGCCGGAGCTGGCTTACCCCGCCATGCCGAGGAAGATGCGCATCCGCACCAGTTCCGCCTCGAGGCCTGCGCGAAACGCAGCATCGCGCGGCGCGCGGCCACTGGTGTAGCCGAAAGAACAGCGCA
>PMMB01000138.1:4762-5460 GCA_003165495.1 Gammaproteobacteria bacterium
ATTTCGAAGCGGCGACGGTCCCAAACTATCGGGTCGAAGGGCGTGAGCAAGCGCACGCTCTCGTCAGGTCGCCAACGGACCGAAGCCGGTCTGTCCACCACCGGCCAGTACCAGTCGACGCCACCGACGCGCGCGTGGGCAAGGCGTTGCTTGGCCCGGGCGAGCGCCTCACCGCGTTGCGCAGTCCACTGCGGCGCGCCGCCGCGCAGATGGCTGACGAGTTGACATAAGGTGCTCGCGGGAAGCGGCGCATATTTGTGGACGACCACGTCCACGAGCGCGTCCATGCGTGAACTTGCGGTGCCGGCGTCCAGCGACGCCGCACCAGCGTCCGGCCCCGCCGCGGTCTCGCGCGCCGCGTACACCCGAGTGCCCCCTTCGCGACGCGCCACGCGCAGCAAGCCGCGGTAGTGCATGACGTCGAGCAATTGCGTGCTCGCGTTCGACGAACCCCCGAACCAGTTGGTGACTTTGCCGTGCGCGAAATGCGCGTCCACCTCGCGCGGGTGGGCGACGCCGCGTTCGCGGATGAATGCCAGCACGGCCGCAGCCTGCCCGGCGCGCGCCGGTGTCCACACCGTTCGCGGCGTTCGCGGGTGCATCAATTGGTGGTGCGCCCGCGGCAGATATCCATAATTGACGAAGAAATCTTCTTCCAGCGGCAGCTTCGGATAACGGCGCTCGAGGTCGCCTGCACG
>PMMB01000138.1:5497-7064 GCA_003165495.1 Gammaproteobacteria bacterium
CCCAGGGTGGTCGGCTTGAACAGCGAACGCGCGATGGCGTAACGGCGCAGATGATCCAATGTGACCGGCATGCCGCGATGATATTCCAATCAACGACGCGCATTTCCTAGTACATTGACGACGATGCTGGAAACCATTGAAGTAGAAACGGCAGCAAAGCCGAACGCCGCCGTGATCTGGCTGCATGGTCTGGGTGCCGATGGACATGATTTCGAACCCATCGTGCCCGAGATAGTGCGCCGAGCTGAACGAGCGTGGCGCTTTGTCTTCCCCAACGCTCCCGTCCGCCCGGTGACCATCAACGGCGGCATGTCCATGCGTGCCTGGTACGACCTCAAGGGATTGGACCGCAAGGCGGCGGAAGATGTGACCGGCTTTCGCGATACGGATGTGCAGATTCGGCAACTGATCGCCAAAGAGGGTGAGCGCGGCATCCCGACGAATCGCATCGTCCTCGCCGGCTTTTCGCAAGGGGGCGCCGTAACGCTGTATACGGTACCGCGTTTCCCGGAAAAGCTGGCGGGCGTCGTGGCGCTGTCCTGTTATTTGCCGCGGGAAAGCAGCTTTAGCGCCGAGCGCGTACCGGCCAACAACGGCACTCCGATATTCATGGCCCACGGTCAGGGGGACCCCGTGCTGCCCATGGGCTTGGGGGTGCAGTCGCGCGATTTCCTGAAGGCGCAAGGATATTCGGTCGAGTGGCACGACTACCCGATGGCGCACGCAGTCTGCGCCGCGGAAATCGCCGATGTGCGCGAATTCTTGTTCCGCGTTCTGCCTTAGGTCGTCGCGGCGACATCGAATGTCACGGCCGGGTGACAGTCTGGGCCGCGGGGACTAAGCTCACCGCCCACTACTTGTTGAGCGAGGTTTTGCATCGTGGCAACTTCTCAATCATCAGATGCACGCGCGAAGCAAGCTGCTGCGGCGCAACGACTAAGCGCTGAGGCAAACAAGGCCGTCGCGCGGGCAAACGCCGCGAAGCAGCAGGTGCGCGCAGCCAAAAACCTGCTCAAGCGAGCCCGAAAACTAGCGAAAGCCACTAAGAAGGCAGCCAAACAGGCAAGGAAAAAGGCCAAAGCGGCGCAGGTTGCATTGCAAGTTCCCGAACCCGAGCCGGCCGCTCCTCGAAAAACCGCGGATAGCGCGAAAGTCCTCGCCAAGGCGTCACAACCCAAGCGGTCAAAACCCAAAGCATCGAAACGATCGCCGCGGCGCGCCGCATCCCCGAAGCCGACGCCCGCGACATTGCCCATCGCTGCATCGAAGGCGGCCGTTGCACCGAAGCGGCGTGCTGCACCAAAGCGGCCTGCTGCACAGCGGGCGGCCGCGCCCAAACGAGGGCCGGCACCGGCGATGGATGCGATACCGGAGCACTCGGCAGCGGAGGTCGAAGGCGTGCCGACTGCGCTTGACATCAATTCTGCGGGATAAAGTGCAGCAGAACCCCGGGAAATAGCGCCTCGACCAGTAAGGCCAGAAACAGGGATGCCAGGAACCCAATGACCTGCCCTAGTACCCACACTCCCAAGGCCCTGCGCGTGGTGAGGCCCTGAATTTCGCTGAA
>PMMB01000167.1:0-4718 GCA_003165495.1 Gammaproteobacteria bacterium
ATATCGCCGGCGCGCACTTCCTTTATCTCGGAGCGGTCGCTGGCGTGCATCTGCAATAGACGGCCGATGCGCTCGGTGCGGCTGCGGTTCGGCACGAACACTTGATCGCCGGAATTCAACGTCCCGGAATACACGCGGAAAAACGTCAAGTTGCCCACGAACGGATCGGTCAAAATCTTGAAAGCCAATGCGGAGAACGGCTCGGCGTCGTCCGCATTGCGGGTCATGGGCTCGCCGCTTTCGCTTTGACCCTTGACGGGCGGCACTTCAGTGGGCGAAGGCATATATTCGACGATGGCGTCGAGCACAGCCTGCACGCCCTTGTTCTTGAAGGCCGAACCGCAGGTGACCAGGCAAACATCGTTCTTCACGGCTCGCTCACGCAAACCCTTCTTGATTTCTTCATCGCTCAACGAACCACTTTCCAGGTACTTGTTGAGCAGGTTCTCATCACCCTCCGCGGCCGCCTCGATCATTTTCGCGCGCCACTCCTCGCACTCCTTGCGCATGCCTTCGGGAATTTCGCGGTACTCGAACTTCATGCCCTGAGTCCCGTCATCCCAGTGGATCGCTTTCATCTTGACGAGATCGACCACCCCGACGAAGCCTTCTTCGGCGCCGATGGGCAACTGAATAGGCACCGGATTGCCGCGCAGGCGTGTCTTGATTTGCTCCACGCAGCGCAGGAAATTGGCGCCGGCACGGTCCATTTTGTTGACGAAGGCGATGCGCGGAACGCCGTACTTGTTCATCTGGCGCCACACCGTTTCGGACTGCGGCTGCACGCCGGAAACCGCGCAGTAGACTGCGACCGCGGAATCCAGCACCCGCAGGCTGCGCTCTACTTCGATGGTGAAGTCGACGTGCCCGGGTGTATCGATGATATTGATGCGGTGCTCGGGAAAACTCTTGTCCATTCCCTTCCAGAAACAAGTCGTCGCCGCGGCCGTAATGGTGATGCCGCGCTCCTGCTCTTGTTCCATGTAGTCCATGACGGCAGCGCCGTCATGCACTTCGCCGATCTTGTGCGACACGCCCGTGTAAAACAGAATACGCTCCGTCGCGGTGGTCTTCCCCGCGTCGATGTGAGCGGATATACCGATATTTCGGTATCGCTCGATGGGCGTAGTGCGTGCCATATATTCTCGTCATGCGCTTCGCGCAACTGTTAACGGGGCCGATGCGACCCCGTCCGTTAAAGTCTATATAAGGCCGAACCCGCGTAAAACCAGCCGGCAGCGCCCTACCAACGATAGTGCGCGAACGCCTTGTTGGCCTCGGCCATGCGGTGAGTATCTTCGCGCTTGCGAACCGCGGCGCCGCGATTCTCGGCGGCCTCCATCAGTTCGGCCGCAAGGCGATGCGCCATGGACTTCTCGCTACGGGCGGTGGCAGCTTCGATGACCCAACGCATCGCGAGGGTTTGACGACGATTGGCGCGCACTTCGACGGGCACTTGATACGTAGCGCCGCCGACACGACGGGATTTGACCTCGACCACGGGTTTGACGTTATCCAGTGCCTGCTGCAACACAGCAATCGCCTCGCCGCCGGCGCGGCCGCTCTTGTCGCCGATGCGATCGATGGCGCCGTAAACGATTTTTTCGGCGGCGGACTTCTTGCCGCGCTCCATCACCATATTGATGAATTTGGCCAACATATCGTTGCCGAACTTAGGGTCCGGAAGGATGGTGCGATGGGGGGCTGCTGCTCTGCGGGACATGGGAAACCTTTATTTCTTGGGACGTTTGGCGCCGTACTTGGAGCGGCCTTGCCGGCGATCGCTGACGCCGGCGCAGTCGAGTGCGCCGCGCACCGTGTGGTACCGGACACCGGGTAGATCCTTGACGCGGCCGCCGCGGATCAAAACCACCGAGTGTTCTTGCAAATTGTGGCCTTCGCCGCCGATATAGCTCGACACTTCATAACCATTGGTCAAGCGCACACGGCACACCTTGCGCAAGGCCGAGTTCGGCTTTTTCGGCGTCGTTGTGTATACCCGAGTGCACACTCCGCGCTTCTGCGGTGAAGCTGCCAGCGCCGGAACTTTGGACTTCCAGGCAGGCTCATTCCGGCCGGTACGAATTAGTTGGGTCGTCGTCGCCATAAATACCTTTAGAGCCGCACATTTATTAAGGGGCGGCCCGATGCATAAACTTAAATTTAACGGGCGCTATTGCCCCGCACTTGTGCCCGGAGACAAAGGCCGGCGATTGTAGGAACCGGCCGCGTGGGTGTCAAGGTAATTGGTGCTACGCAGCATGTATAATATCCGCTTGCCGCGTTCGATGAGAGAATCAATGAAGACCATCATTCTGCTGTTCTTTTCCAATGTGTTCATGACTTTTGCTTGGTATGGACACCTCAAATACGGACATGCATGGCCGCTTTGGAAAGCCATCCTCGTATCCTGGCTGATCGCCTTGCTGGAATATTGCCTCGCCGTACCCGCCAATCGCTTAGGATTCGGCACATTTACCGGCTTCCAGCTGAAGATCATTCAAGAGGCGATTACTGTGGCCGTTTTCATCATCTTTGCCATCACGTTCTTGAAAGAAAAAATGGCTTGGAATTACGCGGTGTCGTTTGCACTGCTGATTGCCGCCGTGGTGGTCGCGTTCGCCTTTAGGCCCGGCCCGGGGATCGGATGATCACCGTTTTCTCGGCGGATCATCTGCTGCGCAGTCCGCGGACCGAACTCTATGGCGGCGAATTGGTTCGCCCGCATGAGTCACCGGAGCGCGCGCAAATCGTACTCGAACGCGTCCAAACGCAGCGTCTCGGCCAGGTCATCGCCCCCGCGAGCTTTGGTGCCGCGCCGCTGCTGCGCGTTCACGACCATGAGTACATCGAATTTCTAAAGCAGGCCTGGAGTGAATGGGTCGCCGCCGGCAATCGCGGCGAAGCCATACCCGATTGCTGGCCTGCCAGACGTATGACGCAACGCCGCCCGAACAGCATCACGGGAAAGCTGGGGTATTACGCCATGGCGAGCGAGACTTCGATTAGTCACGGGACGTGGGAAGCGGCGCGCGCCGCTGCCGATGTCGCGCTGACCGGTGCGTCGCAGATCAAAGAAGGCGCACGCGCCGCCTTCGCGCTGTGTCGGCCTCCGGGGCATCACGCGGCTCACGACCTGTACGGCGGCTACTGCTTTTTGAATAACGCGGCGATCGCGGCACAATACCTCCGAGACGCGGGTGCGGCGCGCGTCGCCATCCTCGACGTCGACTTTCATCATGGCAATGGCACGCAGGATATTTTCTATGCTCGCGAGGACGTGCTCTACGTCTCGCTGCACGGCGACCCTGCTGACGCGTTTCCGTACTTTTCAGGGTTTGCCGACGAAACAGGAACCGGTTCGGGAGTCGGATTCACCCTGAATTTTCCCCTGCCCGTGGGTACGGAATTCAAAGCCTGGCAGGACGCGCTGCGCGCTGCGCTAGTGCGCATCGCGAATTTCCGCGCAGACGCATTGGTCGTCTCCCTGGGCGTGGATACCTTCGTGGAAGATCCCATCAGTTTCTTTCGCCTGCAAACCGCGGATTTCTTTAGCTACGGCCGAATGATCGGCGCCTGCGCGCTGCCGACGCTGTTCGTTCTCGAAGGCGGTTATGCCGTCGGCGCAATCGGCGTCAACGTGGTGAATGTGCTGGCGGGGTTCGAGGAGGCGTAGGCTGCGAACCTCTGAGTTTCCCCCGATGCACCACGCCGACGCACGGATTAGCGCCCATGCCGTAACACAGTTCCGCAGGTCGCTCGATCCGCCATAACGCGATATCGGCGCGCTTTCCGACTTCAAGCGTGCCGATGTCATCCAGCCGCCCTAAGGCCCGTGCGGCCTGCCGCGTGGCCCCGCTTAACGCTTCTTCCGGAGTCAAACCGAACAGGGTGCAAGCCATGTTGAGCGCGAGCAAGATCGACGTGCAGGGTGAGCTCCCAGGATTACAGTCGGTCGCAATCGCGAGCGCCACACCCGCCTCCCGTAACCGCGCGACGGGCGGAGGCGTCGTCTGCCGCAGCGTGAAATACGCGGTGGGCAGCAGCACCGCGACCGTGCCCGCTGCCGCGAGGGAGCGGCAACCCGCGGCGCTCAGGTACTCCAGATGGTCCGCGGACAGTGCGCCGCATTTCGCGGCCAATTCCGCCGCACCCATGTCGCTCAATTGACCTGCGTGCACATGCGCGGGCAATCCCAGCTGCTTCGCCGCCTGCAACAGGATCTCGGTTTCCGCCAAAGAAAAAGCGATGTTCTCGCAGAACGCATCGACCGCGTCCACCAACCCTGCCGCGGCGAGCGTCTCCAGCCATGGGCCGCTGACCTGGTTTACGAAGTCTTGACGATCGGCGGCGAATTCCCGCGGCAGCGCATGCAGCCCCAGAAATGTCTTCTTGATCGACACCGGTAATTCCGTGCCCAGATCCCGCGCCACCTCGAGCAGGCGACGCTCGGCACGGAGTTCGAGCCCGTAGCCGGACTTCACCTCGATGGTGGTGACGCCCTCCGCCATCAGACGTTTGGCTCGAATGGCCGCCGATGTATGCAGCTCCTCGTGAGTCGCCGCCCGCGTTGCCTGTACGGTCGATTGGATGCCGCCCCCGGTACGCGCAATGTCTTCGTAGGAGACGCCACACAGCCGCTTTTCGAATTCCTCGACCCGATTGCCGCCGTACACCAAGTGCGTGTGGCAATCGATCAGTCCCGGAGTCATCCATAG
>PMMB01000167.1:4748-5134 GCA_003165495.1 Gammaproteobacteria bacterium
GCATTCTTGATGTTGCCATAGGGTTCCGCGCCCGCGACCATGGTGGCAATGTTTGCGCCGGCCCAAATCTGGTCCCATTCCTTGCCCGAAGCTTTTTGCACTGCTGATCGCCCGCTGGTAGCTGTTACACGTATGATACGGCAAGAGTGGTTCCCTATACAGGTATAGTCAAGATGCATCGCTACTATTTGCAATCGGCTTTTTTATCGCACAGTTGGGTGCAAGGCGTCATCGTTACCGTCTCCGATGAGGGGTTCATCACCGCGATCGATGACGCGCCGGCCGACGGCCGGGAACCTGCTTGCGGCGCGGAGCAAATCGACGGCATCGTCATTCCCGGCATGCCCAATGCGCATAGTCACGCATTCCAGCGAGGCATGGCGGGA
>PMMB01000270.1 GCA_003165495.1 Gammaproteobacteria bacterium
CCGCGGCATTGATATAGGTAATGTGCGTTTGCGCGTCCGTCGTGATGACGGCATCGTCAATGGACTGCAGCGTAATCCTCAATCGCTCGCGCTCTTCGGCAAGCTTTTCCTCCGCGCGTCGCCGCGCTTCGAGGCTTTCGATTTGCGCAATCAGATGGATCGGCAAACCCTCTTCATTGCGCAGGACGGAGACGGCCACGTGCGTCCACACCCAGTGTCCGTCCTTATGTTGAAAGCTACGCACGATATCGTAGAAATCAACCTCACCGGATAGGAGCGGCTTCCAGCGAGCTTCGCTTTCCTGCCAATCCTCGGGCTTAGAAGGTCCTCCTGGCGGGAGCGCTCGGAACTCCTCCGCGGTGTAGCCAAGCATCTGTTGCAATGCAATGTTGGTGTAGTCCCATATGCCATTAAGATCGGATATCAACATGCCGATCGGGGAATGCTCCATTGACTCGCGAAATCGGCGTTCGCTGACTCGCAACGCTCGCGCGGCTGCGCGACGCGCATCGCTCCCCAAGCCCACCGCGATCGGCGGTATCAAGGTGGCGAGTAGTGCAATCACCGGCAGTCCAAGCAAAGAACCGATCGTCGATGCGGTGGGGTCAAGACCGATGGGCCGAATCCCGAGGATCCAGAGATTCGTAATCATCAGTCCAAAGCACAGGCTCATCAACGTGGCACCCAAGCCACCCATGCGAAAGGCCGCAATTAATAGCAGAAGGGCAAGCGAGACGAAGGGGAATCTCACGTAGCGAATCGTCAAGTAGCAGCCGACGAGGCACACGAGCAGCGTCAATGCATTTTCTGCAAGAAGTCTTCCTTTTACCAGGCGTCTAAACCCCTTGACGCTGAACAAAATGATCGGCGGACCTAGGAGACAGGCACCGATGGCGTGGGATGACCACCATTGGAGGGTGCCCTCCACGAAGGGAACCGCAAAATTCATATGAAGGACAAGCCCCGCACCGATCGCAGCGACCCCTGGGATCGCAATGCCAAAGATCGCAGTCATGATGGCGGCTTGGTTGACCGTGATATCGGGATACGGAAATCGCCAGGCGCGAAAGACCGCCACCATCATGGCGATCTCCGTCAGGTTGACCCAGCTAAACAATGCGGCCATGGGCCACGACCTATGGGCGGCAACCACATTGGCGACCAAGAGCGCAGCCACCACTGAGATCGTCGCACTGATCCATCGAATTCGTGGCAAGCGGATCAAGAGTGCCGCGGCTATCGCACTGCCCGGCCAGAGAAGCGTTATGCCTCCCGGGACACGGGTAAGCAGGATGGATATGCAGGAGGACGCGAGCAATGCGAGTCCGATGAGAATTTCGTTAACCGGCGCTTTGCTCAGTGCCCGTGGAATTTGAATCGGTTGCCTTGGGTTCAATGGAACAGCAAACCGGGGTAAAGAGTCCTGCCCGAGCAGACGTAGCTCTCGGTCCGCCCGACGCAAGGCTTCTTCCTTCTGATACAGCGCGGTGACGTCGCGTGCGATCGTGATCTCGCCGACCAAAACACCTTGTTCGTCCAGCAACGGCGTCGTCTTAAGCGTGACGCGGACGATTTCGCCGCTCCTCTTGCGCCGCTCGGTGGTTGATGAGGTCGGACGTCCCGCGCGAACGCGCTCGAGCAGACATGCATAGTCGGCCTCGGAGAGCTCGGCAGCATGCAGCTTGCTCAGCGGCTGACCGATGGCCTCCTCTGCGGAAAAGCCGTACAAAGAAGCCGCCTCCCGGTTCCAATAGGTGACCACCGCGTTCAGGTCCTTGACGATGACGGCCTCGCCGCTCTGTTCGAGCGCCTGCGCGAGGGCACGGGCACTCGCCTCCGATCGCTCGTTCTCGGTACCGTGAACCCTGTGTGGTTTGACGACTCGCATCGAACCGAAGCTTATGAGCGGATAGGAACGCACGCGTGTGCGGTCACGCAAAACGGAATATGGTAAGTGTGACTGGGGTCGCCATTTTGGGGTCGGAGGTGCGCTCGGCCCGCCAGGCGGCGAAGGGTCTTAAATATAGTAATACGGCGATCTCAGGTGGGTCCCTTGAAGGCTCTGTTGGCCGACCCCCAGGTGTTAACCACTTGTCGCCAATGTCTCAGACTATGAGCTGGCTGCCTATTTGATTTTGGCCACGCGTCCCTTGGTGGCAAACTTCTGAAATTGTAGTGCGTCGTGGCCCGGCACGACACGATCGGGAGAGCCAGCGAGCTGAATCATGCGCTCCTGGTTCTTGATATTCGCCGGATAATCCGCCTTGCTAAACGTCGCGCTGGGCTTATGCTCGGCGAGGTTGCGATAGAGGTAGACGCTGTCCGATGCCAGCACGAATGGCGGATTGCCGTCGACTCGCAGCTACTGCGAGGCAAAGGTGTGCCGCGCTCCCGTGTACGCCCGAATCCCGGGAAGGATTTCGACATTGTCGCCATCCACCAAACGCAAACGCCCTTCGGTATTCAGTCGCACCAGCTCCTGTACGTCGTCGGGATCGATGCCGCCGTGGTCCCCACCTGGCTGCCAGGCTTCTCCGGTGTAATAGCGAAATTCGTCTTTTTGAATCCACACGTTGGCCTTGGGGAAAAGATCGATTCCTCCCATGTGGTCCCAATGAGCGTGACTGATCACCACGTCTGTAACCTCCTCGGGGTTCACTCCCGCGAGGCGCACGGCTTCATCGGGCCGCAAGTAATCCTTGATCGTCCATTCCTTGAACCAGCGCGGCCGGTGAAAGCCGCTATCGAAGAGAATATTTCGCCCGCCGCCGCGGATCAGCCAAAGGGCGTATACGGTGTCGATTTTTTCGTCCTTGGGCGCGCCGATGACGAGGTCGGCGACCGGATCGCCGGGCGAGTCGGCGTAGCGTATGGCTTCAATTGAATACTCGGGCGTTGATGCCGACCCAAGTAGCGTCACAGCAATTGCCGCAAGCAGGAATCGTCTCACAAGGGCTTCTCCGTGCTGTTAGGGAAGACACAGCACGAATGATACATCGTGGAACTCCGGATTCAATGTTCAGCCGCCGGCCGCGAGTATCCACGCGGCTGCCTTCTCGGCAATCATCAGAGTCGGGCTGTTGGTATTGCCGCTCGTGATTGTCGGCATCGCACCCGCATCGACCACCCGCAGGCCCTCGACGCCGCGGACCTTCAGTCGAGCATCCAGCACGGCCATGACGTCCGTATCGGCGCCCATCTTGGTGGTGCCCACCGGATGGAATATTGTGGTCGCGATGTCGCCAACCAATCGGGCAAGGTCCTCGTCGCTCTCATACTGCACGCCAGGCTTCCATTCTTCCGGCCTGTATTTTGCAAGCGCTGGCTGCGCCACAATGCGCCGCGTTACCCGCAGCGAGGAGACGGCAATATTTCTATCATCGTCGGTGCTTAGGTAGTGGGGTGCGATCGCCGGCGCATCGCTGAAGCTCGGGGTCTTGATGCGCACCATTCCTCGGCTCGTCGGATTCAGATTACACACGCTTGCCGTGAAAGCCGGAAATGTGTGCAGCGGCTCGCCGAAGGCATCGAGCGACAACGGTTGCACATGGTATTCGAGGTTCGGCCATGCATTCTCCGGCGAGCTTCGAGTAAAAGCACCCAACTGCGAAGGCGCCATGCTCATCGGGCCCGTTCGCTTGAGCAGGTACTCCAGCCCGATCTTTGCCTTACCGTAGAGCGACGACGCCAGCACATTGAGCGTCGGCGCGCCAGCGATCTTGTAAACGGCGCGGATCTGCAGGTGATCTTGCAGATTCGCACCGACTCCCGGCGCGTCGACGATGACGTCGATGCCGTACCTACGCAGTAGGTCTGCCGGGCCGATGCCCGAGAGTTGCAGAATCTGCGGCGAGCCGATGCTGCCGGCGCATAGGATCACTTCGCGCGCGGCATGCGCCGTTATCATCTCGTGGCCGTCCCACACGTGCGCTCCCGTGCATTGCCGGCGGCCGTCGGGCCGCACTGCGATGATGACGCGTGCTACCTGTGCGTTGGTCCACATTTTGAAGTTCGGCCGGCCGTAACAAATCGGCCGCAGAAAAGCCTTCGCGCTGTTCCAGCGCCAGCCGCTCTTCTGATTGACTTCGAAGTAGCCAACGCCCTCGTTGTTGCCGCGATTAAAATCGGTGGTGCCCGGAATGCCGGCCTCTTGTGCGGCCTGCGCGAACGCGTCGAGAATATCCCAGCGAAGCCGTTGCCTTTCGACATGCCACTCGCCGCCAATCGCATGGTAATCAGCGAACCCAAGATCCTTGCCGTCGACGCCGAGATAATGATCCTCATGCTTCTTGAAAGCGGGCAACACATTGGCCCAGCTCCAGGTATCGTCGCCGGTGAGATGCGCCCAATGATCGTAGTCGCGTGACTGCCCTCGCATATAAATCATGCCATTGATGCTGGAGCACCCGCCCAGTATCTTGCCGCGAGGGTAGCGAAGCGTGCGGCCGTTAAGACCGGCGTCGGGCTCCGTGTTGTACAACCAGTCGGTGCGCGGATTGCCGATGCAGTAGAGGTAACCAACCGGGATATGGATCCAGTGGTAGTTGTCGCGTGGACCCGCCTCGATCAGCAGCACACGGCACTTCGCATCGGCGCTGAGTCGGTTCGCCATGAGTGCGCCGGCCGTGCCTGCGCCGATAATGATGTAGTCGAAGGTTGGCTCGCTCACTGCGTGATTTCCTTACGATGCCTCGCCTCGAACGGACCGACGTCCTCATCTGCTGGCAGTATTCAATTGTTCGATTGCCGCTGGGTCCAATTTCAATTGCGTGGCGGCGACCAATTCACTTAGTTGATTTACTGAAGTTGCGCTCGCGATCGGGGCAGTGATGCTTGGCCGCGCGATTTGCCACGCTAGGGCCACAGTAGCGGCCGAAGCGCTGTGGCGCCGTCCCACATCATCCAGTGCCGCGAGAATTCTCAAGCCACGCTCATTGAGGAACTTCTCGACGATACCTTTCCCGCGTGCGCTCTTCGAGGCGTCCGCGGGCGTGCGGTATTTTCCGCTGAGAAATCCGGAGGCGAGTGCGAAGTAGCTTACGACGCCGATGTGCTGTTCCAGGCACAACGGCTCAAGGGCGGATTCGTAGTCGGAACGCGCATAGAGATTGTAGTGNNCGTGCTGCAGTGAAGTTCGAAGCGCCGATTGCGCGCACCTTGCCCTGGGCAATTAGCTTCTGATAAGCGCCGAGCGTCTCCTCCATCGGCACGCTTGCATCGTCGCAATGGGAGAAATACAGATCGATATAATCTGTTTGCAATCTTCGCAGTGATTCCTCGGCCGACCGCGCGATGTGGATAGCCGACAGACCTTTGCGATCGGGCGCCATCTCCATGCCGACTTTGGTCGCAATCACCACGTCCTCTCGCTTTGCCCGGCGCTTCAACCAGTTCCCGAGGACCGTTTCCGATTCACCGCCGCGGTGTGTAGGCACCCACACGGAATATACATCTGCGGTATCTATGAAGTTGAGTCCGGCACTCACCAACGCATCCAGCACCGCAAATGACGCTGCTTCGGTCGCGGTCCATCCAAAAACATTGCCGCCGAGACATAGGGGAGCAACCCGCAAACTGGAGCGGCCTAAAGTACGAAGTTGCATAGAAATCTCCGGATTTGAAGATGAATGATACAGGAGGATCGACAGATGATTACAATGGCGAGAAGATCCTCGGACGATTTCAGACGCTGGGTGGGGGAAGGAATTTGGCAACCATTGCTAACAGCATCGCGTGGTTGCTCTTTTGTCTGCTGTTATCGGCGGCTCCGGGCTACAGCCAGAGTTTGACAGGGCGTTGGGCGGCAGCCGGCGGGATGCTGGACAATGGCGAGCAGCAGAAGTCGATTCTGGAACTGAAGCAGACCGGCAGCGAACTGACGGGCACGTTGAAAACGCTGGGCTACTCCGTATCAGTGAAGGGAACTGCCACCGGGAACCACTTCGAGCTATTCGTGGCAGAGTGGAACCAGGAAAAGCCGACTATCGTGGGCGACTTGGTGGACGGCGAGTTGCATGCCGTGGAGGGAGGCCGCCGGAATTTGGTAGCGAAGCCTGCCGCCACGACAGACGATATTCCCGCGGTGCCTTATATCGAACCTCCGCCGCTGCACATCGTGCCGTACAACGTCCTGGCGAAGACTCCCCCCATGGGTTGGAACAGTTGGAATCTGTTTGCAGACCGGATCGATGACCAGACGGTGCGGACGATGGCAGACGCACTGGTATCAAGTGGAATGCGCGATGCCGGCTATAGTTACCTCAACATCGACGACACCTGGGAAGGCGTGCGCGACGCGCAGGGAAATCTACAGTCGAATCACAAGTTTCCTGACATGAAGACGCTGGCCGACTACGTGCATTCGAAGGGGTTGAAGCTGGGAATCTACTCGGGGCCAGGACCGCGGACCTGCGCCGGATATCCGGCCAGCTATGGGCATGAGGAACAGGACGCAAGGACTTTCGCCGCGTGGGGCATCGATTATCTGAAATACGACTGGTGCAGCGCGGAGCGGATATATAGCAACGATCAACTGCAGCCCGTGTATCAGAAAATGGGCGCTGCGCTCGAGGCGACCGGCCGACCAATCGTCTACAGTCTCTGCGAGTACGGATTAGGCAGCGTGGAAAGGTGGGGTCCCGCAGTGGGCGGCAATTTGTGGCGCACGACGGGCGACATCAGCGACGAGTGGTCAAGCATGATCGGGAACGTCGAAAAGCAGGTGCCGACGGCTCCGTACGCAGGTCCGGGACACTGGAACGATCCGGACATGCTGGAGATCGGCAACGGGCACATGACGGACAGCGAATACCGCACGCACATGAGTCTATGGGCGCTGGTGGCCGCGCCGTTGCTGGCCGGCAACGATATTCGCATCATGTCTGTAATGACCCAATCCATCTTGCTGAATAAAGAAGTGATCGCAATCGACCAGGACCCGCTGGGCAAGCAGGCGTCGCCGGTAAAGAGCGGCGATCTGGAGACCTGGATCAAGCCGCTGGCTGACGGCGGTGTGGCAGTGGGTGTGGTCAATCTTGGGCCGGCCGGGACGAAGGCCACTGTCGATTCCAGCGATCTGCAAATAGCCGGGCCGGTCAAGAAGGCGCGAGACCTCTGGGCGCACAAGAATGTGAAGTTCACAAACGGCGCTTATTCGGCAAATGTGCCGTCGCACGGAGTGCTGTTGCTCAGAGTCAGCGCAAAGTAGAGTGAAGCACAGTGACAACAATAATCAGACTTAGACTTTGCACCATGATGTTTCTAGAGTTCTTCATATGGGGCGGTTGGTTCGTAACCATGGGCAGTTACCTGGCGTCGAATCTGCATGCGACCGGAGCGCAGAGCGCACTGGCCTATTCCACGCAATCCTGGGGCGCCATCATTGCCCCGTTTATCGTCGGGCTTATCGCTGATCGTTATTACAATGCCGAGCGCCTTTTGGGCGCCATTCACATCGGCGGCGGCATACTGATGTACGTGTTATTCAGCAGTCGTCACTTCGAGGGTTTCTATCCCTACTTGCTCGCGTACATGATTCTTTATATGCCGACATTGGCGCTGGTTAACGCCATCTCGTTTCGCCAAATGGATGATCCATCCAAACATTTTTCCAGCATACGTGTCTGGGGCACGATCGGTTGGATCGTAGCCGGCTTAGTGATCAGTTACCTGTTTGCCTGGGATTCGCGTGCGGGAATGGCCCAAGGCTCGCTTAGAAATACCTTTCTGATGTGTTCCATTGCGTCGTTCGCGCTCGGCTTTTACAGCTTTACGCTGCCGCGCACGCCGCCCTTGCCAAAGACCGAGGAACAGACCCGCCTTGGCCGCTTGTTGGGTCTCGATGCACTGGTTTTATTGAGGCACAAGAACTTCCTCCTGTTCTTTGTATCGTCGATCTTGATCTGTATTCCACTGGCGTTCTATTACCAGAACGCCAATCAGTTTCTAACCGAAATTCAGGTTGCCAACGCGACGGGCAAACAAACCATCGGCCAGATGTCAGAAGTGCTGTTCATGCTGTTGATCCCGGTGTTCCTCAATAGGTTCGGCATGAAAACCACCCTGCTGCTGGGCATGTTGGCCTGGGTCTGTCGGTATCTATTGTTTGCCTATGGCAACGCGCATGAGCTTGGATTTATGCTGATCATCGGTATCGCGCTCCATGGCGCGTGCTATGACTTCTTCTTTGTTTCTGGTCAGATCTATACTGACTCCAAGGCCGGTGCACACAATAAGAGCGCGGCACAAGGCATGATCACATTGGCGACCTACGGCGTCGGCATGCTAATCGGGTTCTGGGCCGCCGGCCGCATTGGCGATTTGTACTCCACCGGCGGCGCGCATGACTGGAAGGCCATCTGGCTATATCCAGCCGGCTTTGCGGCTGTGGTGTTCGTGCTGTTCGCGGCGACATTTCGCAATGAGATGGTTAAGTATGCCAACCCACAGAAATGAGTGAACCTACAAGTCCACCAGAAGCGCGCTGCAGGAACCAGGCGCCATGCCCTTTGTAACGGCGAAAACCCAAAAGAGCGTCTACGATGTCATCGTGGTCGGCTCCGGAGCCGCCGGCGGGCAGTCAGCCTATACGCTCTGTATGGA